>DLFY01000254.1:0-13885 GCA_002482415.1 Phycisphaerales bacterium UBA7708 | reverse complement strand
GATTTGATAAGATTGCCGTAGTATTCATGATTTTCAGGGTCGAGCTGATGAGCATTTAAGAAAGCATCGCTTGCTTCCTTGAATCTGCCTGTCATGGCATAGGCATTTCCCATACGATTTAAGACAAGATGGTTGTTCTTGTTTTCCGAATGTTCCTCTTTAAACCGTTCTATTGCAAGATTAAACTGTTCCAAAGCATTTTGGTTGTCTTTCATTTCAGAATAAAGAATGCCAAGGTTGAGGTGGATTGAGCCGATTATATCATCGTTTCCTTCTACATTGTAGTAATGATTCACGGCGATCTTAAAAGCATCTACAGCATCTTGATATTTATTAAGAGAAACATTGGAAATGCCAATTTCATTATAAGCCAGAATAGTCATAGAAGAATTATTTGATGCGGCTTTATGGAAATACTCGATGCTCTTTTCAAGGTTGTTCTCCTTTTTTAAGTTGCGTGCAATGCTCAAATATTTTGCGGCAAGCAATTCCTTGGCGCTTTGTCTTACAACAGGGGTTAGCAGGTTTTCTACAGGCGCATAATCATCTGTCAAGATAGTCCCATTTGCTTTCTGATTAAGATAGGCAATATCGGTGTCGGAAAAAAATCTGATTTTCATTTCGGGTTTGTAGGTGTTGAGCATCGCAACTGGATCAAACGGTTTCAATCCGGAAGCAACCACGTATGTCTCACGAAGTTCAGGAAAACTTTCTTTGTTGGTGAGTACATAAACATATGGGAAAGTTAGTTTGACGGTATTCACAACGGCTCCAAGAAATTGGGCGTTATCATATGTATCGATCAGGTTAATTAGATAGAGACCGTCTTCTGTCAGAATTTGTTTGATTTTTTCATTGAACTCTTGCGTCACAAGCTGAAATGGAACGGTATAATCATTAATGGCATCTTCGTAGATAAAATCATAACGTACATAATCTTTGCCCTGTTTTTTTTGTTCGAGCAGTTCATCGACATAGTTACGAGCATCCAATGAAATAGAACGAATGCGGGTATCTCTTGGTAAACCAAAAGCCGCATAAGCTGCCTCAGTTACACCGGGATCTATCTCGGCCACATCAATATGCTGGTTGTTTGGGTATTCCTTGTAAAGATATTGAGGGAAAACATACCCACCACCGCCAATAATCAAAAAAGACAAATCATGATTAATATCCTGACTGCGGATACGGGTCAGTCCGGCGAATATGTCAGTATAAAAATAATGTAATTCAGTAATGTTGTCCATTGTGATTTCACTGTGTTTTAGTTTGTCCTGAAGAAATTCACGCCGATCAGGTTCTTGTGATATCTGTCTGACTTTGACATGGCAATATGGGGTTTCCTCTTCATAGATAACTGCAGGGTCGTGTTTCTCGCGGATGTTAATAGAACTGCCAAACTCAATAGCCTTATCAGCCGGAGCCATTCCTAATATCATCAAAGCAGCTAATATGATTGCCCAGATATATAACACCCACATTTTCGCATAATAGATCAGTCCAATCAGCAGCATAGCTCCGCTAATTGTCCATACGATAGCTACTGTTCCCATTGCGGCGATGAGGTAAAAGCCGGCCAGGAATGTCCCGGCAATGCTTCCCGCAGCACCCCAGGCATAAATTGTGCCTACTGTAGCACCGGTTGGCAAGCCAGACTTAAGTGCCATTGTAGCGACAACAGGGCTAATAGTCCCAAGTAAAATTGAAGGCAGGAGAAAGACAATCGAAATATGGAGGAAAACGCGGACAGGCCAACTGAATGTCCATAACCAAATCCATTCCCCAATAACGTTATTCAAAACAACAATCACCACGCACGCCACGGAGGCAAGCCCGAACAGGCAGGCCAGGGTTTTGCGGGCCTGGAATTTATCCGCGATCCGGCCGCCGATGTAATTGCCGATGGTAATGCCCGCCAGAACCACACCGATAACCGAGGTCCACGTATAGAGCGATGAGCCGAGATGCCGGGCGATGAGCCGGCTGGCCACCAGTTCAATAATCATGATACAGGCATTCGAAGTAAAAACCGTCAGACTCGGCGCTAACAGCTTGGCAAAACCCGGCTTACTCATACAATCCCTTTCCGTGAGGACTATTTCAGAGTTTATCTAAATATACTGATCCTACTTGAAATTTCCCGTTTCGTCGCGGCTAAGTATAGTAGCTTTAACCACTTGCTTCTTTTGCTCGCGGAATAATCATACCCGTTGGGTATAAATCCCTTATCAACTCGGGGCAGACCATGCCATAATTATAGGGTTCTTCCCCTGTCGGACAAGTACCATTTTATCGTCAATAATTCACAGGGACCTTAAGTGTATCTTGCCGCTTGATTTATCGTAAAGAGTTTTTGCTGCATATCCCCGCATTGCGTTTGAAGCGGTCCAGGCTGAGGCGGTGGACGGGGGAGTTTTTAAAAAGATGCAGGAAGTCTTCTTTGGTCCAGGTCATAATCTCCTGCGGAATAAGTAAATTTCGCTGGGGATAGTATTGAAAATCACGATTTTTACGTGCCGGTGCGGCCGTCTGGTAGGGGCAGGCCAGCAGGCAGTTATCGCACCCGAAAAGCCGGTTTCCAATTTTATCATGATATATTTCTGGAATGTCCTCTTTTTCCTCAATCGTCAAGTAGCTGATACATTTTCGACAATCGTACTCGCTATTATGTCCCAAAGCCCCGGTTGGGCAGGCCTCGATACACCGATTACAAGACCCGCAATAGTCTTTATCCATCGGCACATCGGCCGGCAGCTCCAGCGTCGTAATCACAGAACCAAGCAGCAATTGCGCTCCCAGTTCCGGATGTATCAGACAGTGATTCCTGCCAATAAACCCCAGCCCTGCCCGCCTTGCAAAACTCCGTTCCGCCAGCGGCACCGAATCCACACAGATTTTACATTCCACCGGCCCTGCAATCGTTTGTACCATAAAAGCAACCAGCTTCCGCAGCCGGGCCTTGATAAAGTCGTGGTAGTCTTCGTACAGGGCGTAATCCGCGACCTTGCAAGGCCCATTGTGGGCAGTCTCGGCAGGCTTATAGCTTAATGCGACACAAATCATCGATTTCGCCCCATCCAGCAGCAGGGCGGGATTGAATCGTTTGTCGATATTGCGTGTCAGGTACTCCATCCCGGCTGCGTTCCCCCGTTCCAGCCAGCCCACAAAATGCCGACGCTCGGCCTCCTTAATTGGCTGGGCCGATGCCACTCCCACCAGGTCAAACCCCAGTTCCAGGGCTTTCTGCTTGATCTGTGTCTTGATATCCATAATCTCTGATTATACCCGAATTCTGCCTGTCGGGCTCACATTTTCTGTCGAAATGACAGGCCGATCAATCCGCCCAAAAACTCATTCACGTTTTATAACTTACGCCATATCAAGAAGATAAAAACGCATCAGAACAACCTCCAATTCTGGCACGCGATTTGTATTTTATCTTAATGTGTGGTTTGAAAAGTCAAAAAGGCATAAACAATTTTTTGGAGGATACGACTATGTTGATGACAAGAAGACTACCATTTTGGGACATGGACCGGATGTTTGACGAGATGAGCCGGATGTTCGACACTTTCGGCGGGCCTCTCGGGCTTCGCAGCGTTCCCGGCGGGACGTTTCCCGCGATGAACGTGTATGACGCCAAAGACAAACTCGTCGTCACCGTCGAGATTCCCGGCGTCGATCCCGCAACCATCGAGCTGAGTGTCCAGGAAAACAGCCTGACCTTATCGGGCAAACGCAGCGACACCGAAAACGGCAAGGGGCGATATTATCGCAAGGAACGCCCCACGGGTGAATTCCATCGCACGATTACCCTGAACGAAAAGGTTGACCCTGCCGGCGTTGCGGCGTCCTACAAAGACGGCATCCTGCGGATTGAGATGCCCAAGGCCCAGGCGGTCAAGCCCCGGACCATCGCAATCAAAGCCGAGTAACACACTAAACAATAGTCATAAAACATGTTATGGGAGGTAACTGCCATGAAAGACATAGAAAAGAAACAGCAGACTAACATTACTCGCCGCGAAGAACGCAACACGTTTCTGCCGGCGACGGACATCTGGGAAACGCCCGAGGAGATTACCCTCCGGATGGACATGCCCGGCGTCAGCAAGGATAATCTGGAAATCAAGGTCGAAGGTGATACGCTGACGGTTCACGGCGGCGTGTCGCAGGACCAGCCCGGCAATGCATTGTATGCCGAGCAGCGGGTCGGCGATTTTCATCGGGAATTTTCACTCAGCGACGACCTCGACCGCGAGAAGATCAACGCGGCGCTGAATGCGGGCGTCCTGACGCTGACGGTGGCCAAGGCCGAAAAGGTCAAGCCCAGAAAAATCCAGATTCTTGCCAACTAAACAACGTGTGTGATGCAGGGTTTGCATCGATGATGTGATGTCCAAAAGAAAAAGAGCGGTTCAACGCCGCTCTTTCTTTTTATAACGAAAAGCACAAATTGGTTATCGTGAGAAGCGTCCCTGCAGAAACCGCCGCGGCTGGAAGAAGAATTTTTCCATAGCCGTCATCTTGGTTCCGGCCGGCTCATCGGTGGTCAGTGATTGGAAAATCAGGCACGCCGGCAAACGCAGCAGGGTGCTGCAGATAAAAATGCTGTGAAGCTGGAAGTGCGTGATATTGGGCAGCATCGGCCCCAGCCAGCCCCCCAGCGCCGATCCGGCGAAGTAGAAGAGGGCGGCGATGGCATTCATATACGAAATATACGCCAGCCGCNNGAGGGCAGTTCGCCGATGCTGTAGTTGAACGTCAGGAGCTGGAATCCGCCCCAGGCCAGCCCGGCGATGGCATTGAGGCCCAGCAGATACCAGAAGTTGCCGCTGATCAGCCAGCAGGCTGGCAGCAGCAGAATCAGTGTCGCCGCCAGACGCATCGGCATGATATTGCCCAGCCGGTCGGAAATACGCCCCCACAAGCCCAGGCTGAACACCGTCGTCAGCGGCACAATCAACTGGATGCAGCTATACTGTAAATACGAGAACTTCAAATCATTGAGCATGTGCAGCGCGAAAAACGGTGACGCAAAATATGCCCCGAAGTAAATCAGCGAAAAGGCCAGGATGAATTTGCCGTAGGAGTGCGTGTGCATCTGCCCGATGAAATCCGTAAACGATATCCGCTTTTGCGGCTGATGATGAATGTGTTGGGGCTCATAATGCCAGAACAGCACACCCGTGGCCATCCATCGCGTCGCCACGCAGACAAACCACAGCACGGTAAAGACCGCAATCACATTGTCGGTGCGGTCCAGCGCCAGCCCCGCCCCCACGCAGGCCAGAAACTGCGACAGCGTCATCATGCTCGTGCGAAAGCTGAAATACTTGCCGCGCATCCGTCGCGGCACGATGTAGCTCATCCAGTCGGCCCAGGCCCCGGCACTGATGCCATTGGCGGCGGCGGCAATCAGCATCGCCGCAATACTGCACCAGACGGCATGCTTTGGAATCAGATAAATCATCAGGGCGAAAGGCACCAGAAACAACGCCTGCAGGGCGGTGCCGAGAATCACCAGTGTGCGATAATTTTTCGCCCAGCCCAGAATTGTCGGCACCCAGATCTGAATGAATCCGCCGGCCAGCAGATAACTGCCGAAGCCCACCCCGACGGCAAAATTGCTGCCGCCCATGTCGTTGAGATACGGCACATAAAAATTCTGCATCAGGCCGATGGCCACCATGGCCAGCATGCCTTCGACGACAGACAACCGCATCGTCCGCTGCCGCTGGTCGCGGTCGGCATACGAATATAAATCGGGGCTATCCTGTATATTTTTAGTCATTTTGAATCCAGATTCCAATACAAATTATGTGTCATAACATACCATAAAAGTACGGATGTGCAAAGCGTCTGGTCAAATTCTGTAAAAATCTATCTTTTGCGTCCATATCTATTCTTAAGTCATTGAAAGTATGGAATTTCCGAAAAAGGGTGCTGCACAAAAGAATGGAAAGATATCCCTGGACAAGCCGGTGCGCGCAAAGATTTTCGGTTTTGTTGAAACAAATTTCCATCTTTGCCGTCTTACTCTATGAAAGCAGTAGAACAAGTTAAGAAAAAAATCGGCAGATAGTTGACGCCGAGGATTGGATAGAAGAAAGGAGTTTTTAAGATGATTCGATTTACGTGCGACCAATGCGGTCATGTATATGCCCTCGGCGAAACCTACGCCGGAAAAAAAGTGCGATGCGGACAATGTCAGAGAGTGCTGCTGGTTCCCGCCGCACAGCCACAGACTCAGCCTGCCGATACGATTCGTTACGCAGCCGACGGCATCACGCCGGACTTCAGCGAATTCTTCATGGCGATGCTCAAGCATGAACGTGAAGCACCGCCGCTGGAAATGGCACATCGATAAAAAACTCGCGGCCGTCTGCTGTGCTGCAGGCGGCCGCCGAGATTATTTGTGAATTTCAAATCGCCGTTGATTATTTTTCCGTTGACGGCGATTTTTCTTTTGCCGCTTTTCGATCCGCCATATAGTCGGCCCACAGCGAATCAAGTGACGCGCCCGTCAGGTCCGTAAAAATCGCATCCTTATATTCGCCCTTGCGTGCAGCCGTGTTGATTCTGGTTACAATGCCCGGGCAGCGGTCGGTTTCCAGCCACAGGAAAAATCCGGCGGTGACCTGGTAGCTGTCGCGATAGCCGTTGGCTTTGCTGCTCACAGGGAACCAGCTTAGCGGCTTGCCTTCATACAGCGCCCAGCGGAGATAATCCGCGACCCCTTCGACGACCCAGCCGGGGATGCGGCTTTTGTACTGCTGAACCACGTGCACCAGTTCATGGAAGACCAGCCCGATATCGTCGGGGTGTTTGGTAATCCAGCCCGACATCACGGTAATCTGCTTGTTCGAGGTCCATGCGATGCCTTCGTCGCCTTTGCGGAAGACCAGTTTGACATCCGTAGGCGCTTCAAAATCCCTGGTGGGAATGAAGTTCAGCAGCCGCGGATGCCACTGCTCGATCAGTTCCTTGGCCTGATTGGCCCATGCGACCAGCTTTGCATCGTCCTTGATTTCCTCGACATCCAGAGTCACGGTCACTTTGGCACAGGTCCAGCCGGCCAGAGACAACAGTATCGCCGCAGTACACACCCAATTCTTCATCGTCATTCTCCTGATTGCTTGATCATTAACCACACCATAGTATTTACGCAGGACCGGCAGTATATCGCAAAGCTCCGTCCAAAAGCAAGTTTTTACTTTTAAAACACAGTTTTCTTTATACAATAGCACACAGGTTGTTAATACAATTAAAAAAAGACAATAGAAAGGAAGCAAACATGAACAGCCAAAGGGTAGTGTCATCCATCGCAGCAATCCTCATCGCCATCAGCCTGACCATCGCGGGATGCTCATCAGCGAAACTGTCCTGCAGTCAGGTCCAAAGCCAGCTTAAAGACTCGACCAACAAAGCCGTCATTCCCGTGCCGCGTCCGGATGAGTGGTGGACCAAGCGTCAGGCCGCCGTCGTCGAACGCGTCAAGCAGGGCAATGTCGGTATTCTGTTTCTCGGCGACTCCATCACCCACGGTTGGGAACGACAGCCGGAACTATGGGACAGCTATTTCGGCAAGTGGAATCCGGTCAATGCCGGCTTCAGCGGCGACAAGACCGAACATGTCCTCTGGCGCCTGGAACATGGCACCGTTGACGGCATCAGCCCCAAACTGGCGGTCATCATGATCGGCACCAACAACTCCGGCGGCGACCAGTACTCTGCCGAACAGATTGCCGAAGGCATTGAAGCGATTGTCTGCACCCTGCGGACCAAGCTGCCCCAGACCAGGGTACTCATTCTGGCCATCTTCCCGCGCGGCGACGACGCCCAGCGCAAAGACAAGACCCAGGGCGCGACCTACAATCCGCAGTGGGCCAAGAACGACAAGGCCAGCCAGCTTGCCGCCCGGCTTGCCGATGGCAAAATGATTTTCTTCCTCGACATTAACCCCAAATTTCTCAACGACCAGAATGTGCTGACCCGCGAGGTCATGCCCGACCTGCTGCACCCCGAAAAGCAGGGCTATATCATCTGGGGCGAATCGATTCTGCCCACCGTTGAAAAACTGATGAAATAGGATACCAGCAGCCCCGAGACCATGCCCGCCCGTGTCGCCTGATGCGGGCGGGTTTTTTTATGGGGTGATTCCGCCGGGATTGTCCCGAATAAACGAATCGATTTTTCACTTTAATGCACCAATATATCCGATATAATGCTGTCGTTCGAAATAACAGGGTAATTCCATACAGGAGTACAATATGGCCAAGGCAAAGATCAAAAAAATAGCGGTCATGACCGGCGGCGGAGACTGCCCGGGTTTGAACGCGGTTATTCGTGCCGTTGTCAAGACAGCGATCAATCATTACGACCTCGAGGTCTATGGTATCGAGGACGGCTATCAGGGCCTCATCGAGGATCGGATTCACCCGCTCAATTATGGCAATGTCAGCGGTATCCTCACCGTCGGCGGCACCATCCTCGGTTCGTCGAATACCTCCAACCCGTTCTGCTACCCGATAACCCTCGGTAAAAAGACCGTCAACAAAGACGTCTCCGAGCAGTGCGTCATCAATCTCACCAAACGCGGCATCGATACCATGATCTGCATCGGCGGCGACGGCACGATGAACTCCGCGGCGGCCTTTGTCAAAAAAGGCCTGACAGTCATGGGCGTCCCCAAGACCATTGATAACGACCTGTATGGCACGGATATCACATTCGGATTCGACACCGCCGTCAATACCGCCACTGAAGCCATCGACAAACTCCACACCACTGCCAGCTCGCACCATCGCGTGATGCTGCTGGAAGTCATGGGCCGCTACGCCGGCTGGATTGCCCTGTATGCCGGGGCCGCCGGCGGGGCCGATGTGATTCTGATTCCCGAAATCCCGTATGATATCAGCAAAGTGGCCGATTATGTGATGCGTCGCTCCAGAACCGGACGGCGGTTCAGCATCATCTGTGTAGCCGAAGGCGCCAAGGCCAAAGGCGGCAAGATGGTCGTGGCCAAAAAAATCGCCAACAGCCCCGACCCGATTCGTCTGGGCGGCATCTCCTTCATGCTGGCCGACCAGTTGGCCGATCTGACCGGCATTTCCTGCCGGGCGGTCAACCTCGGACATGTCCAGCGCGGCGGCGTGCCCAGTCCGTTTGACCGGGCGCTGGCGACCCAGTTCGGCCATTATGCGATGGAACTGCTGATGAAGGGCAAGCCCAACCGGCTGGTCGTCATGAAAAACGGCCGGCTCGACAGCATCCCGCTGGGTCAGACCGCCGGACGCATCAAGACCGTTCCGATGAATCATACGCTGATTGCCGCCGCCAAAGCCGTCGGCACCAGCTTTGGAATATAGCTCTATCCGGGGCAGCACCCTGGGTGGATATGCATCATTAAAATACCGCCCTGAAAGGGCCGCCTGAAAATCCCTTTCAGGGCGATGCACTGATGAATTTAACTCAGGATAAGACAATCTGCCAGCTCGTTTCCCGACTGGAACAGGCCGCCGGGGGGGTGGTCAAAGCCGACGGGACGTGGGGATCCTTTGCGCCTTTATTGGCCTCGCATATCGTAAAAACACTCAACCGCCCGCTGCTGTATATCAGTCCGCATATCGACGATGCCGACCGTGTCTGCGACGATCTGCAGACCTTCGGCGGCACCCCGGCCCAGACCTTTCCCGTCTGGGAAAGCCCGCCGGGCAATGAAGACAACCTGACCGACGAAATCGGCTCCCAGCGGCTGCGTCTGGTGCTGGAGTTGTCCCAGCCCGTCTCCGGCCCCCGCAGCGGCATGATTTCCACCTCGGTCCAGGCCCTCAATCAGCCCATCCCCAAAGTCGATACCCTGCGTCAGCGCGGGATGGAACTGGCCGCCGGCAAAACCCTCGACCCGCAGGACATCATCGTCTGGCTGGTCGAAACGGGCTTCGAGCGGACCGACAGTGTGGACTACCCCGGCCAGTTCGCCCATCGCGGCGGGATTCTGGATATCTTTGCCCCCGTCAGTCTGTCGTCAGCGGGGTCCTCAGTCTCTGAGCCGCAGGCGGTCCGCGTGGAATTCTTCGGCGACCAGATCGAAAGCATCCGCCTGATCGACCTGGACACCCAGCGCTCCGGCGAAGCACTCAAACAGATTACCCTGGTCGCCGCCGTCGGCCAGAGCCTGTCCATCGCGCAGGCAACGGAGTTATTCATCAATGTCCTGCCGCCGGAGACGATTGTGGTGCTCGAAGAGCCGACGCAGATTGCCGAAGTCTCGGAAGTCTTCCTGAGCCGCCTCGACGACCCGCGCGGGATGTTCCCGTGGGCTTCAATCTATAAGGCCCTGCAGCGATTTACCTGTCTTGAAATCAGCCGCTTTGCCGCCGATTCGGACAGCATTCATCTGGACGTCACCAGTGCCCAGGAATTCGAACACAAAGCCGGCAGCCTCTGGAAAGAAGGCCGCAACGCCCTGACGGATTTAATCGAACGGGCCGTGGATTGCCGCGTCCTGCTTTATTGCGAAAATCAGGCGGAGATGACCCGCGTCAAGGAAATCCTCCAGCAGACCGCAGGCGGCGTCCCGCCGCATCTGAAACTGCGGACCGGATTTGTGTCGCAGGGCTTTATCCTCCGCAGCCTGCGAACGATTGTCATCAGCCATCACGAACTGTTCGGCCAGGCCTCCGTCCGGCGGCGCATCCGTACGCTGCGGTCGGTCTCGCCGATTGACAGCCTGATGGACCTGGGCAAGGGCGATTACGTCGTTCATGTAGCCTACGGCATCGGCCGCTTTCTCGGTATCGAGATGATGGAAAAGGCCGGCCGCACCGGTGAATACCTGACCATCGAATACGCCGACAAAGTGCGGATTCACGTCCCCGCCTCCAACATTCACCTCGTGGNNTCGGCTCGATGCCGCGCCGCCCGATGCTCAGTCGCATCGGCACCAAAAAGTGGGAAAAGCAAAAGCAGCAGGTCGCCGTCGGTGTGGAGGAACTGGCCGCCGAACTGCTGGAAGTGCAGGCCCAGCGGCAGAAGCTCGGCGGCTTTGCCTTTGGCGCTGATACGCTATGGCAGAAGGAATTCGAAGAATCCTTTCCGTATCAGGAAACGCCCGACCAGTTGACCGCCGCCGACCAGATCAAACGCGACATGGCCGAGGCGATTCCCATGGACCGCCTGCTGTGCGGTGACGTCGGCTACGGCAAGACCGAGCTGGCGATGCGTGCGGCGTTCAAGGCTGTCCAGGCGGGAAAACAGGTCGCGGTGCTGGCTCCGACGACGGTGTTGTGTGTCCAGCATGGCCGGACCTTTGCCGAACGCTTCGCGGAATTCCCCATCACGGTTGAAGTTCTTAACCGATTCACGCCGCCCAAACAGGTGCGGGATATCCTCTACGCCGCGCGGCAGGGCAAAGTGGATATCCTGATCGGCACCCACCGTCTGCTCAGCGACGATGTCGGCTTTAAAGACCTCGGCCTGCTGATTATCGATGAAGAGCAGCGCTTTGGCGTCGAGCACAAAGAACGCCTCAAACGCTTCCGCGTCAATGTCGATGTCCTGACCATTTCGGCCACGCCGATTCCGCGGACGCTGCACATGGCGATGATCGGCCTGCGGGATATCAGTTCGCTGGCGACGCCGCCGCTGGACCGCCGCAGCGTGGCCACGCGGGTCAGCCGCTTCGACCGCGACACCATCCGCAAGGCGATTCGCTTCGAACTCGGACGCGAAGGGCAGGTCTTCTATCTGCACAACCGCGTCCAGACCATCAACGGCGCCGCCCAGATGGTGCGGGATATTATCGCCGATGATTCCGTGCGGGTGGACGTCGCCCACGGCCAGATGCACAAGCACGAACTGGAAGAAGCGATGGTGCGTTTTGTTAAGGGCCAGACCCAGGTGTTGGTCTGCTCGACGATTATCGAAGCCGGCCTGGATATCCCTAACGCCAACACCATGATTATCATCGATGCCGACCGCTTCGGTCTCTCGCAGCTTCACCAGCTTCGCGGGCGCGTCGGTCGCTATAAGCATCGGGCCTATGCGTACCTGCTCCTGCCGGCCAGCCGTCCGGTCAATCCCATCGCCGCCAAGCGTCTTAAAGCCATCGAGGAATTTTCGCAGCTCGGTTCGGGGTTTCGGATAGCCCTGCGTGACCTCGAGATTCGCGGGGCCGGCAACATCCTCGGCCCCGAACAATCCGGCCACATCAACACCGTCGGCTATGAGCTCTATTGCCAACTGCTCGGCGAGGCCGTCGCCAAACTCCGCAACGAGCCGGTCGAGCAGCCCGCCATGACCGCCATCGACCTGGGCTTCCATGTCGGCATCCCGAAAAATTATATCGCATCCGACCGCCAGCGGCTGGAGGTCTATCGCCGCACCGGCCAGATGCGAACCGCCGCCGATATCCGACGCTTCGAGGAAGAATTGCGGGATTTATTCGGCCCGCTGCCCGACTCGGTGCGAACCCTGCTGGATATTGCCGAATTGCGGATGTATGCCGCCCGGTGGAAAATCCGAAGTCTCATCGTGCAGGGCATGGATTTGATATTCTCATTCGAAGAGGGGGCCTATACCGCCGATCTGTTCGCCCGCAGCCCCGGCCGGGTCAGCATCCCCGACCCCCGCACCGTCTATGTCCGCCTCGAAAAGTCCTATTTCGAACCCCACACCCTCACCAGCGTCCTGCGAAAACTGCTGAAACGGTCCCGGTAGTATCTGGGATATTACTTAATCCATATCCATATACCCTTTTATTTAACATGCCATCCGGTCTAATTAAAAGAAGCATGTGAAAATAGGTGTTTTACCTGATTGCAATGTTCCTTCAAAAAATTGTACGATAGACTATAGAATATCAACAATTTGAAATGCCGCAGACCATTTCAAAACCTTTTTGGAGGGTAGAAACATGAAACCTATTTTATCGCAACGATGTGCAGTGCTGGCAGTATGGCTTCTTCTGGCTGCATTTTCTTTTGGTGCAATTAGCTTACACTATACCGGCAGCCATAAGGAATTTGATAACTGTGGAGGAAAAACTCCCGGCGGAACATGGGTCAAAGACATATCCAAAATAGCGGTAAACAATCAGCCGGACTGGTTAATCAGTACTCTGATGGATAGTTTTTGGGATCCTTATAATCCGGTTGACAGTTGGACCTTTGAAAAAGGCGACGAGTTGTATGGGGATTTGTATGTTTCTCACTATGTCGCTTATGATGACCATGAAGGTTCCGATTGCTGGCATGGTGCTCAGATGAGCTGTTACTATGACCGCGTTTTCACCGATCCGGAAAACCTCGATTGGGTACAAATCTTTGTCGCATCGTATCCAAGAGAGCCCTATCCTCCCGGTACGCCGATTGTTGATCCGATTGATGGAGAAGGCAAAGATGACAAGCCGTTTTATTTTACAGAAGATGATATTCGCAGTAAATTTTACTATGGTACTCCGCCAGCAGACATGCTTATCTTTGGTGATACCCCCGGTGCAGCTCACTTGGAAGTCAAGCCCTTTACCGTGGATGTCAGCTTCTACTTATTCCTGACCTCGTGGGAAACGGCAGACCCGACACATCTATATATCCACGACGGCATTTATTGGGGTTATGATGGATATTGTGCCGTCCCTGCCCCGGGAGCATTTGTGCTGGTAAACATCGGGCTTTATGCGGTCTATTCTTTGCGTCGCCGGCTTATGAGGTAATTCTTTAACCTAAATAGAGCAAAATCAATAGGATATTATTGGGGAAAGAGATAATATAACTACTTCTTGTTAGTAGTGAATAAATATCAATAATTATATGTATTGGTGGCAGGCAATAAAAAAAGCCAGAACCGCGGAACGCAGTATCTGGCTTCGGAGGAGGGTGAT
>DLFY01000174.1 GCA_002482415.1 Phycisphaerales bacterium UBA7708 | reverse complement strand
TCCGGGTCGGCGGCGGCGGCGGTGTCGTCGGTGGGCGGATTTATGATTCCTCAGATGAACCGGCAGGGGTACGACAAGGCCTTTAATGTGGCGCTGACCTCGACGGCGGCGACGACGGGGCTTTTGATTCCGCCGAGTAACGTGATGATTGTGTATGCGGTGGTGGCCGGCAGTGTGTCGGTGGCGGATTTGTTTATGGCGGGGGTNNCCCGGGCATTCTGATGGGGATTTGCCTGATGATTGCCAGCGGATTGATTTGCCGGTTTCGCGGGTATGGCGGGGCGCAGGCGACGTCGCTGAAACGGATTGTGAGTACCTTTGGCGAGGCGGTGCCGAGTCTGCTGCTGATTGTGATTGTGCTGTACGGGATCCTGGGCGGGATTTGTTCGGCGACGGAGGCGTCGGCGGTGTCGGTGGCCTATGCGCTGTTTCTGACGGTGGCGATTTATCGGGAAGTGAAGCCTTCGGCGCTGCCGCGGATTCTGCTGGCCTCGGCCAAGACGACGGCGGTGGTGATGCTGCTGGTGGGCTGTTCGACGGCGATGAGCTGGGTGATGGCCCGCGAAAATATTCCGCAGAATGTCAGTGCGGCGCTGCTGTCTCTGTCGAATGATAAAATTGTGCTGCTGCTGATTATCAATCTGATCCTGCTGCTGGTGGGCATCTTTATGGATATGACGCCGGCGGTGCTGATTTTTACGCCGATTTTTCTGCCGGTGGCGATTAAGCTGGGGATTGACCCGGTGCATTTCGGAATGATTCTGATTGCCAACCTGTGCATCGGGCTGTGCACGCCGCCGGTGGGGACGTGTCTGTTTATCGGCTGCGGTGTGGGACGCATCAGTATCGCCCAGGCGCTGCCGAGCCTGCTGCCGTTTTTTGTCGCGATGATTGCGGCGCTGATGGCGATTACCTATATGCCGTGGCTGTCGCTGTGGCTGCCGANNAGTGTGGTGCGCGGTCTGGGACAGTAGCATCCGGAACAGCCGGAGTCATACGAGACGAAAAAGATTGACTTATCTATCCGGCATGCTACAGTGTCGTGTATTGAGGCCGGATAAGATGAGACGATATTCCAGAATCATGATATGGTTTATGGCGGTTTTGCTGCCTTGCGGGATGCTGCTGGGCGGGCATACCGGTCCGTCGGCGCAGAGGTCTGATGAAGTCTCAGAATCCGGCATTTGCACTGCTGTTATTTCCATCCCTCTTGTGGTCTATGATCAATCGCAACTGCGTATCCGTTCGGGTGGGGAATTATCCCTGTCCGGCTGGGTTGTCATGCCTGTAATGGGTTTTCATCGGACAGCGGTTTCGGGCTGTTCGGTCCGCACATTGAGTCCTTCCTTTCATCTCCGGGAATCCACTCTGGTTTCACTGGATTGCCAGCTCCAGATTTGAGCTCTCTCTGTACGCCGGAGGGCGTTTTATGTAATAGCCGAAATTCAACTTGAACTTTGTACGGAGAAAGTCTATGAACCCTGCACAGATTGGGCAGTTAATCAACGAAAATAAGACGGGGGATGCCTTAAAGATTTTGCTTGGTATCTCGGAAAAAACGAACTGGATACAAAATGCACTGGCGGTGAGCTATATGCGTCAGGGCAATGCTGAAAAAGCGGTTTCGACTTTATTGGATGCAGTTTATCAGAAAAATTCTGTAGTTATCAAGCCCGGCGTGTCGGATACGACCAAGCTGAATCTGGCGGCGGCGATGCTGCTGGCCGGACGGGTTGAAGGGGGCTTAAGTGTCCTTAATGAGGTGCAGCACGACCTGCCGATGAAGAAACAATTGGAAAATGCATTTCAAAACTGGAAAAAGCAGCAGCCGATTGGGTCTAAGATTCTGATGGCGCTGGGTGTGTATCCGACCAATAAGCCGGTCGCGATGGATTTTCCACCCGGCCAGATTGAAGTGGACCTGAAAGCGGAACATTTTGCACGATAAATAAATCAGGAAACATACATATCTGCGGCAATTCGGCATACATCCTTAACCGTGTTGAGGGTGGTGCCGATTCGCCGTATTAAAGGGATAATCTATGTCTATTGTTTTAATTGGTATTGGTCTGGTGCTGCTGTATTTTGGTGCGGAGTGGCTGGTGAAGGGGGCGTCGTCGCTGGCGATTCGTATTGGGGTGCAGCCTCTGGTGATTGGATTGACGGTGGTTGCGTATGGGACCAGCGCGCCGGAGATGACGGTCAGTACGCAGGCGGCGATTAACAATATGGGCGATATTGCGGTGACTAACGTGGTGGGGTCCAATTCGTTCAATATTGCGTTTATTCTGGGGGTTGCGGCTCTGATTTGTCCGATCAGCGTGAGCCGGCAATTGATTCGCTGGGATGTGCCGGTGATGATTGCGGTCTCGCTTTTGTGTATTTTGTTTCTTCGGGATATGGCCCTATCGCGGCTGGAAGGGGCGATTCTTTTCGGTGGGGCGGTGCTTTATACTGTGTGGACGTTTTACCAGGCCAAACGCGAACCCAATCAGTCGCTTTCGGAGGAGGTCCCTGCGGAATTGAGTCACGGGTCCCAGCGGATGACGATGATTTGCGGATTGATTCTGGCAGGGCTGGTCTTTCTGGTACTGGGGTCCAAGGCGCTGATTGCCGGGTCGATTCGGGTGGCACATCATTTCGGCATTTCGGAGGCGGTAATTGGGTTGACTATCATCAGTGCGGGGACCAGTCTGCCGGAGCTGGCGACGTCGGTGGTGGCGGCGGTTCGGCGACAGCCGGAGATTGCCATCGGCAATGTGGTCGGCTCGAATATTTTTAATATATTGGCAATTCTGGGGTTGTCCTCTCTGATTAAGCCGTATTCATCGCCGGGCTTGACGAACGTGGACTTGCTGATGATGCTGAGTATGGCGGTGGTGTCGCTGCCGTTTATGTGGTCGCGGTTTCGGCTGGATCGCTGGGAAGGGGGTGTCTATTTGCTGTGTTACGGACTTTATCTGGCGTATCTATGGCCTAAGTAAATTGGCGTGAGCAACGAGAAAAGACTTGCGGAAACCCGCGGATAAATTATGCTTAGCGGCCAGGATGTTTGAATCGGTTCCTTTCATTAATATATAAGGAAATATGGTATGAATGGTTTGTTTAGCATGACATTACGGCGGATTTTGGCGGTGGGTCTGTTTGTTTTGGCCGGGGTTGCTCTGGGGGCGGAGCAGGCCTATCTATTTACCTCGTTTCGGGACAATGGCGACGGGCTGCATCTGGCTTACAGCAGTGATGGGCTGCGCTGGACGGACCTGGATGAGGTGTTTGTGGTGCCGGAGGTGGGGGGCAAGCTGATGCGTGACCCGCATCTTCTGCGGGGGGCGGATGGGGTGTTTCATCTGGTCTGGACGACCGGCTGGAATGATAACGGGATTGGTTATGCCCGCTCCAAAGACCTGGTGAGCTGGTCGCAGCAGAAATATATCCCGGTGATGGGCAAGGTGGAGGGGGTGAAGAACTGCTGGGCGCCGGAGACGTTTTATGATGCCAAACGCGGCGAGTATCTCATCACCTGGTCGTCGGATGTGACGGGGCGATTTGCCGAAACCGTCTCGCAGGATCGGATGAACAACCGCACGTATTTTGTGACGACCAAAGATTTCGAGACATTCAGTGAGCCTAAGGTGCTGCTGGAGCCGGGCTTTGACCATATTGATGCGACGATTATGGAGTTGGGGGGCAAGTTTGTCCTGACTTTCAAGGAAGGCGACATGCAGGCCAAGGGCAAGTGGGGGCCGATTTGGCAGGCGACAGCGAATGACCCGCAGGGACCTTATACGGTCAATCCGGTGCCGCTGCTGACGCAGCGGGCGGAAGGTCCGACGATGGCCCGGGTGGGTGAGGATGTCGTATTATATTACGATTTCTATACCGATGGCCGGTATGGTGCGATGCGGAAGTCCGGCGAAGGGGGCTGGGCGGATATCAGCGACCAGATTCGGCCGGTCAAGGGGCAGCGGCATGGGACTGTGCTGGCGGTGGATGCCGCGATTGTGGATGCACTGAAGGCTCGCAAGGCTGTGCTGCCGCCGGCGCCGGTGCTGCCGGGGTATCATGCGGACCCGCATGCTGCGGTGTTTGACGGGCGATATTATATTTATCCGACCACCGACGGCAATGAGGGGTGGTCTTCGACGGCGTTTAGCTGCATGTCCTCGACGGATTTAATCCACTGGCAGAATCATGGTGTTATTCTGCGGCTGGGGGTGGACGTGTCGTGGGCGTACAAGCATGCCTGGGCGCCGGCGATTGCCGGCAAGAACGGCAAGTATTATTTCTATTATTCGGCGGCCCAGCAAATCGGGGTTGCGGTGGCGGACTCACCGGCGGGGCCGTTTACGGATCCGCTGGGCAAGCCGCTGGTTGCCAAGGGGGCGTATCCGTGCCAGTCGATTGATCCGATGGTCTTTGTGGATGACGACGGGTCGGCGTATTTGTATTTCGGGCAGGGCAACTGCATGGCGGTCAAGCTCAATGACGATATGATTTCCTATGACCCGGCCGGGATGAAGCGGATTACGCCGCCGGGGTATAATGAGGGCAGTTTTGTTCTGAAGCGCAAGGGCAAGTATTACCTGATGTGGTCGGAGCATGATACACGCGATCCGCGGTACAGTGTGGCTTACGGGATTTCGGATTCGCCGATGGGGCCGTTTGTCAAGGCCAAGGACAATCCGATTCTGAAGGCCAAAGGGATGGTGCTGGGGGCGGGGCATCACTCGGTGGTGCAGGTGCCGGGCAGGGACGAGTTTTTTATCGTGTATCACCGGTTTGCCATTCCCGGCGGGACCGGCTACAAGCGCGAGACGTGCATCAGCCCGATGCGGTTTGATGCCGAGGGCAAAATTGTGCCGGTGGATGTGTATGAGCCGGCAGTGATACAGAAATAAGCAAACAAACGCGGGTTATGCTCGTACAACAGAGTCCGTGTTTATCAAAGAAAGACCCATACAACAGGATCATGATGAATAAACCGAAATTTTTTCAGACGAAATACAGTCGCAAACTGGAAGATTTGTTTTTTCTCCGGCAGGATGCGATTCTGACCGAGGAATATCACCGGATGGAGGCGATGAAGGAGACCAAAGAGGCGCTGGCTCGAGTCTCTGGCATTTCCAATGACGAGATTTTAGGGATGTTTGTACAAATGAATATCCGGCCGGAGGTTCTGGCGTCGCTGGCGCTGATACCGCTGATTGAGGTGGCCTGGGCGGATGGCAGTGTGGATGAGCGGGAAAAGGCGGCGATTCTGGATGCGGCGGCCAAGACGTTTTTTGCCAAAGACAGCATCGATTTTGCCCTGCTCAAACAGTGGATGGAGCATCGTCCGTCGCGGGAACTGCTGGATGCCTGGACGCACTATATTCAGGGACTTTGCGAGACGCTGACGTCCGAACAGAAGAAAAATCTCAAGCATGAACTGATTGGCCATGCCCGGCAGATTGCCCAGGCGGCCGGCGGCTTTCTGGGATTCGGCAGCAAAATATCGGACGCGGAGCATCGCGTTCTGGATCGATTGGAATCGATGTTTGAGTGATTTATAAAAAAGCAGATATGTATTATCTGTATAGTGCAATATAGCAATATATTATAATATGTATATGGTAAAAACAGAATAAATTGCTTGAAAATGTGATTTATTTATGTAAAATATATAGTAGTATATATGATATACATATAGTGTGATTATGTTAATACATAGGATTATTGCCAAACAATTGTTAGATGCGGCTCAGAAATATCCAGTGATAACATTGACTGGACCGCGTCAATCCGGCAAAACCACCTTGTGCCGACATGTTTTCAAAGACTATGTTTATATTTCTCTTGAAGATCCAGATAATGCCCAAATGGCCAAAGAAGATCCTCGCGGTTTTCTTGGTATGCATACCGGCAATGTAATCCTTGATGAAGTACAACGTGTCCCACATTTATTTTCCTATATTCAGACGCTTGCTGATGCTGAAGACCGTCCTGGACGATTTGTCTTGACGGGATCTCACAATTTTCTTTTGATGGAAAAAATTACACAATCTCTGGCCGGGAGGTGCGCAATTTTCCATCTTTTACCTTTTAGCAGAGCGGAGTTGATGTTGGATACCCCTTTGGACATTGAGACCCTTGGTCGAAATGTTAAAATTACGGACCATCCAGTACAAATGGATTTGTATGATATGATGTTTCGTGGATTTTATCCCCGTATTTATGATAAAGACCTAAATCCGCAGGAATGGCTGCACGATTATTTGCACAGTTATATTGAACGAGATGTGCGATTAATATCTAATATCGGCAGTGTGGATGAATTTGAGCGATTTATGGGGTTATGTGCGGGCCGGTCCGGGCAAATATTGAATATCAGTTCACTTGCCGCCGATTGCGGCATATCTCAGATTACAGCGAAAAAATGGATTTCAATTCTGGAGAGCAGCTTTATTATTAAACTGCTCCGTCCACATTTTCAGAATTTCAACAAGCGGTTGATCAAAAGCCCCAAGCTCTATTTTAATGACACAGGATTATTGTGTTATCTGCTCAGAATCCGTTCCGTAGAAGAATTAAAAACTCATGGTATGCGGGGGATGATATTTGAGACCTGGGTCGTCGGTGAATTTATCAAAAATTATTTCAATCGTCGTCTTGAACCTGATATTTACTACTGGCGTGACTCCAATGCCAATGAAGTTGATCTAATTGTGAGTCTGGGCAATAAATTGGTGCCGGTTGCAATCAAATCTGGTCAGACATTTAATAGCGATATGCTGAAAGAGTTGGTGTTCTGGCGGAACTTGACAAATTGTCCCGACCATCCAGGTGTTCTGATTTATGGGGGGGCAAAACCGCTTAGGTTTAAAGGCCTGGAAATTTTGCCGTGGTATATGTGTTAATCTGCAAAACCTGTCTGCGGGATTTACTGCAGCAGGTGTCCCAGCAGGATTTTGAGGCCGATGCCGATGAGGATGAGTCCGCCGAGGACTTCGATTTTGTTTTCGAAGAAATGGCCTGCGCGTTTGCCGATTTCCCAGCCTGCCATGCAGATGACAAAGGTGATGGCGCCGATGAGGGCGACGGCCTGGTAGATAAAGGGCGTGACCAGCGACAGGGTGATGCCGACGACGAGGGCGTCGATACTGGTGGCGATGCTGAGGGCCAGCAGGACGCCGAGCCTGGAGGGGTCGTGTGGTTTTTGGCCGGCTTCTTTCATCTGGAAGGCCTCATAAATCATCTTGCCGCCGATGAGGGTCAGCAGGATGAAGGCCAGCCAGTGGTCATACGAGGTGATATAGCAGATTAATTTTTCTCCGAGAATCCAGCCGAGGAAGGGCATGAGGGCCTGAAAGCCGCCGAAGAACAGGGCCATGCGAATGGCGTGGCCGATATGCAGTTGGCGGTAGAGGCTGCCGGTGACGACCGAGACGGCGAAAGCGTCCATCGCCAGTCCCACGCCGATGCCGGACACTGTAACTAATTCCAATCCAGTCATTGTTTTACCTTGCCGGGAACGATCTCGAACACTGTAATTTCAGGTCTCGCCAGAAATCGTACCCGCGGCAGCCATCCGCCGTCAAGTCCAATTCCGCGATTGGTGTACATGGTTATATGTCCGTATGGATTCAATCCGCGTTCAAAGGATTTGCCGGTGGCCGACATGGTGGTGATGGCTCCCCAGTACGGCAGGGCGACTTGTCCGCCGTGGGTGTGGCCGCACAGGTATAAATCAATCGGCAGGCCTTTGAGCCAGACGATAAAATCGGGGGTATGGAACAAAAACAGCGTAAAGAAGTCCGGCTTGAGTTTGGTGATGACCGGGCCGCTGTGGGGGCCGTGCATATAGCCCAACCCGGCGACGCAGAAGGTCTCGCCGTCTTTTTCGAGAAACCGCACGTCCTGATTGAGGACTTCAAAGCCCGTGTCGGTGAAGCGGTCCAGGTCGGTCATGCGTTTGGTGTCCCAGTTGCCGGTGACGGCGAATTTACCAATGGAGGCGTTGAGGCCTGCCAGTGTTTTGCGAAACAGGTCCAGTCCTTCGGGGGAGTTGATGGCGTCGCCGGTGAAGACGACCAGGTCGGGATTTAATGGATTGATAATCTTGGCCAGGCGGGGTTCGAGGCGGACCTTGTCTTCGCAGTGCAGGTCGGAAATCTGGACAATTCGCAGGGAGGTGTTGACTAATTTGTCGGTTTCGAGCCGGACGGTAACGACTTCCAGACGATACGGCTCGATAAAGTAGCCATACCCGATACAGCCCAGCCCGATGAGGCATAAAATATGAATGATAATCATCCCGCGCGAGGTCAGCATTCCGCGGGTGGATTGTCTGGTTCGTTTATACCACAGATACCGCAGGCATTGAATCAATTCGATGCCGTAGATAGTCGCCAGCAGCAGGACGAAGATAAACAGGGCCAGGATTAATGACAGCGGTTCCTGCATTATGACACCGCCTTGACCATGTCGGGATTAGTGAGGTCTTCGGCGATGCATCCGCCGGGCGGGACGGTGAGAAATTCGCGCTGGTTCCAGTCGCCATCGACCAGCCGCTGCATGAGGTCCGAGCTGCCTTCGACGTGGTCGTATTGCCAGTGGAGGTATTCGGCACAGCGGCGGGTGTAATCGGACTGCTGGTCGGCGCCGGCCAGATGCCAGTCGATATAGACCGCCCAGTTGTACTCCTTCATCCAGGTCTGTTCCATCTCCAGCAGATACTGGGCGTTGTCGGGACCGTATTTTTCGGAATATTCGGCCAGCAGGCGTTCGTAGCGGTCCCGGCCGGGCATGGTGCCGGTGGCGATCCAGCCGTCGCTGTACCAATAGACGCCGCGGTGGGAGTCGATGTAGTTCTGGTAGGCGTCCCGCGAGCCGAGCAGCAGGGTGATGCAGTCGTGGGCCCGGGGCAGGATGGTCTTGATGGCCGCCCGCAGGCCGACGGTGCCGTTGCCGCACAGGCCATAGCCCAGCAGCATCGCGTCGTAGGGATTTCCCTGATTGTCGCAGGTTTTGTCGAGTTCTTTCTGTACCTCGGCGCGGAGGATGTCCGGCGTATTGTGCAAGCCCTGCGGCATCAGGAGGATATCCACGATATTGCCGCTNNCGGGCCGCGACGGTGTACGCTTCTTTCTGGATGGCCTTGCAGACGATAAATTTCAGACGCATGGCGGAGATTGTAGCGGAAAAGAGGGATTTTTTCCATTTTCATTTTTCCTTTTTCCTTTTACAATGAAACTCATGTCCAATATTTCCAAACAGGTTATTTTTCGGGGGCACGTGCAGGGCGTGGGATTTCGCTATACCGCCCGGAATATCGTG
>DLFY01000065.1 GCA_002482415.1 Phycisphaerales bacterium UBA7708 | reverse complement strand
CATTTCAGGCTGAACCAATACAGAGTTGTATCATGCGATATAAACTATTGACATTTATTTGTTTGCTGGCTGCCGGGTGCTGCGGGAAAAATAAAGCGGTAAAAACAGCCCCAATTTCGAAAGAAAATGCTATTGCTGTGGCAAATCAATACGTTAAAGAGAGAAAGCTGGAAGACAAGGTTCTTCTGAGTGAGGTTAAAAGACAGGAACAATTATACTGTTATTTACTTTTAGTTACAAAAATATCAAACCAAAAATATGATTATGTTGGGGCTAAAGTAAAAACTAATGGCGATATCGCTTTAGATGAAGAACTATGGGGAGATTCTGTNNAATTCAGAGTCGGAGGCAGAAAGATATTTATTAAAAGCATTGAAGCAATATAGTTCCGAGCTAAATTATCGCATCGAGTATAGAGAAACTTTTCCGTCGGGATGGCGGGTGAAATTTCGCTTGAAAGGATTTGTTGGTAATGGCGGATGGTTTGAGGTTTTAGTTTCAGATGATGGTCAGGTGGCTAAAATCATTGGGGGAAAATGAGGCAATCGCAAGTGGTATCTGAAATAAAAAAGGCGGACACACAGGTCCGCCCGTATAGGGTGATTTGAAATTTCAAATTTGAGATTTCGTGTGGTTTTACATGGTTTTGTAGCGAGGGCCGCCGGCGCCTTCGGGGACTGTCCAGCGGATATTGTCGAAGGGACACTTGCGCTGGCAGGTTTTGCAATGGAGGCAGTTGGACGGATTGGCCGCCTTAACTTCTTTGTGAACGGTTTCATATACCCCGGCCGGGCAGAAGGTAATGCAGGGGGCCCCGAACTTCGGCCAGCACTGGGTGATGCCGATGTTTTCGTTCTGAATCAGCAGGTGGCAGGGCTCTTCTTCGCGGTGATGGGTGGCCGCCACGGCGGTGAAGGTGTCCTTGTCGAATTTGACTTCTGGTTTCATCCGATATTTAGCAACGGTCATTTCCGCGTAATCCGGCTCAATATGGAATTTGGGCAGCAGGCCTCCCAGTACCGACAGCGGCATCCCCTGGAGCGGGCCAAAGCGTGCGACCGTCTGGCGGAAGCTCTTGGCCGAGTCCATCTCTTTGAGGACGGAGGTCTGTTCCAGCAGGCGGGTATAGGCCCCGGCCAGTCCCTGCGGGGTGTCGAGGTTATCGGCAACCGCCTGGGCGGCGGCCATGCCGGAGTAAATGGCGTTGTGCAGGCCTTTGATTTTGAGCATGTTTACAAAGCCCGCACTGTCGCCCAGCAGGGCTACATTGGACCGGCCGATGGCGTTGGTGGCCGGGTCACGCGGCAGGGCGTACAGGCCGCCTTCGGGAATCATCTTGGCCCCGGCCTCGGTAACGGTGCCGCCGTCGATGAACTGCTTGACGAACTTGTGTTCTTTGAACAGGGTCAGGGCGTCCTGCGGGTTGAAGTCGCAATATTTATAGTCCAGCCCGACGATCATACCGACGGCGATATGATTGCCGCCCATGGGATACATGATGCCGCCGCCAAACATGGCCGGGCCAATCAGCGGTGTCCAGATGGGATAGCCCATCGCGTGGACAACACGGCCGGCGCCGAATTTCTGATACTGTGCATCGCTGACTTTGATGAGTTCTTTGACGCCGATGGAATAGAGCTGATTGCCTTGCCGTTTAAGGCCGGCTTTTTTAATGAAGGTTTCGCTGAGCAGGCCGTCGCAGCCTTCGGCCAGCAGGATGTGTCTGGCGTGGATGGTCTCGCCGGGCAGATAGTTTCGCTGCTTGTGGCCTTCTTTATCGAGGCCCTGATCGACGAGCTTGACGCCGGTGGCGGTATGCGAGGCACTGTCCCAGAGAATATCCTGAGCGGCAAAGCCGTGCAGAACTTCGATGCCGAGTTTCTGGGCGATGGAGCAAAGCCAGGCGGTTAGTTTGCTGACCGAGCAGATGTAGTCATTATGGTGCGACATCTGGCCGAAGCCGAGCTTGAAAGTCTTGGCCATCTTGATGGCACATTCGATGCCGAAGGCCATTTTCTTACCCAGCAGGAACATGACGTCGTCTTTGTCCACACGGGACAGCAGCACGGCCTTGGCCGCATCACTTTCGGCCCATTGGGGATCGATGGGGTCGAGCAGTTTGGCGATAGCGGCAGGTTCGAGAACCGCACCGGACAGGTTATGGTTGCCGGGGGCCTGAGCTTTGTCGATGACAACCACATCCAGCTCGGGTTTTGCCTTTTTGAGCGTAATAGCGGCGGACAGCCCGGCTGGACCTGCGCCGACGATTAAAACCGATACATTGTTATATGAATTTGACTTTTCCACGATTTATCCTTTGATTGCCTGTACCAGTTCAGGAATGACTTGTTCAGCGCCGCCGATGATGTAATAGTCGCACTGTTTGAAGATGGGAGCGTGCGGGTCGGTGTTGACGGCGATAATGGTTTCGGTATTGGCGACGCCGATCATGTGCTGGATGGCGCCGGAGATACCGATGGCGATATAGACTTTGGGGCCGACGGCGGTGCCGGTCTGACCAACCTGGCGAATACGTTCGGCAAAGCCCTGCTCTACCGCGGTACGGGTAGCGCCCTTTTCTACGGCTACGTTAAAAGTGTCCTTAATGCTGCCGCAGAGGCTGTCCAGCAGGCTGTCGTAGTTATCGCGGTTCTGCATGCCTTTGCCGCCGCTGATGATAATATCACTTTCAAAATTGACCTTACCGTGGCCCTGTTCGGTACGAATAATATCGAGACTCAAGTCTTTTTCGGTCAGGGTGACGGGGTGGTCGATGATCTTGCCGGTCCGTTTGGGATTTGCGGGCAGACGCTGCATGACGCCGGGACGGGCAGTGGCCATCTGGCAGGCGGAATCTTTGGTGCAGATGGTGGCCATGACGTTGCCGCCGAGGGCTGGACGGGTCTGCATCAGGACGGCGATTTGTCCCTTGCGGGAACTGTCGCGGATATCGAGGCCGGTGCAGTCAGCGGTCAGGCCGCAGCCGACACGGTACGAGACCATCGGGGCCAGAACGCGCCCGGCGGGGGTTGCACCATACAGGACGATCTGGGGCTTGTATTTCTGGATAACGTCCGAGACGGCCTTGCGATAGCTGAACGGGTCAAACTCGGCCAGTAGGGGGTTTTCAATCAGATAGACATCATCGGCGCCGGCGGCGATGAGTTCCTGGGCCATTGGCTTGACCTGATGGCCGGCCAGGATGACGCCGCAGCGGACGTTAAGGCTGTCGGCCAGTTCGCGGGCCTTGCCGGTCAGTTCGAAGGTGGCCGGGTGAATCTGGCCGTGTTCGAGCTCGGCCATAACCCAGACGTCGCCGGTGTAGGTGGTCTGGGTGTGTTTATAGCCTTCCAGCATGTCTTCGAGGGCTTTTTTATGGAAATGGACGTCTTTGCTGTCCAGAATCTTATCTTTCATGGCCTCGTCAATCTGGGACGATTCTTTGATGCCCAGTTCTTTGAGACGGGCGGCCAGGACGATGAAGTCTTCGCTTTCTTTTTCGGTGCCTTCAAATGAACGGTCGAAGACATACGAGCGGAGCGAGGGCAGGGTGTAGGTCCTGGCTTTGCCGCTGCCGGACTTCTGACCGTTACCTGCGGTGCTGAGTTTTTCTTTGAGAATGGCGGCCAGCTCGGCTGCGGTATTGACCTGCTGGCATTTACGGGTGGTTTTGCCGGGCGGGAAGACGCGAATCACGCGGGTCTTGGAGCCGGCAACACCCAGAGCGGTTGCCTTGACATCGTCGGCGCCCCACTGGATGAGCTTGAATTGATTGGCTCGGCGGGTTCCGGAAAACGTGGCAAACAGCGGGTATTCGTATTTGGCGACGGTGATGATGCAGGGTTTGCTGCGGGTTCGCAGGACCTGGCTGCCGCCGCTGATGATGCGGGTGAATACGAATTGGCCGTCTTTGAACTCCGCATCGGTGGCATACGGAATACAGGGGATATTCATTTCTTCGGCCATCTGGGCGGGTACCTGGGCGGTGTCGCCATCGACGGACTGCATGCCGGCAACGATGAAGTAATCGTCGCTGCCGCTGAACATTTCGCTGACGATTTTCCGAGCGGCAAAGGCCAGCGGATTGGCCGTGGCCCAGGTATCGGCACCGCCCAAAGCCCGGTCGGTCAGCAGGACTGCCGAGTCGCAGCAGCGGCTCAGGCTGTATCGCAGAACGTCGGCGGCCATTGGAGGCCCCATGGTCAGGGCAATGACTTTGGCCCGATCGTCGCCGGAGATATTTTTCATGTGATTGGCGAACGCCAGTGCCTGGGCATCCAGCTCGTTGATGACGCTGGGCAGCTTGGTCCGGATGAGGTTGCCCGTTTTCGGGTCGAATGCATTATCCGTAATCTGCGATACATCGGGCACCTGTTTGACAAGTACAATATAATGACTCATCGCTTATCCTAAGTATTAAGTGTCGTTACCGATTTATTTTCCGTATGTCCGACAGACCCTTAAACATAGTCGCACCGCGGGCTGTCGTCAATAACAAATCTTTTCACTGGACAATATTGAATATAACCTGTTTTGAATCTCTACAACTCTCGGAATACCGAACGAATTGTGCGAGCTACGGGATACTAACTCAGATTGACGCAAGATACTGTCATAAAATTACCAGAAAATTGTCATATTCTGCTAATCTTGTACGAAAATGCCCTGATTTGGATGTAAGCTCTTGAAATTTCTAAACTTCCATAGTACAAGGGGGATGGAAATAGCGTGTTCGGGCCGGAACTGAAAGTCCGGGTCGAAGAAAATATGTACAGACTTGAACGAGGAAAAGACAATGGCAGATCTTAAAACGCTGAGTGAAGCAGTCATCAAGGGCGACCAGAAAACCGCCGTCGAAATTACACGTCAGGCCCTGAGCGAAGGCATGCCGCCGGCTTCTATTTTGAATGAGGGGCTGATTGCGGGTATGAATGTCATCGGCGTACGATTCAAGGCCAATCAGGTTTACATTCCCGAAGTGCTGATTTCAGCCCGGGCCATGAAAATGGCGATGGAAGTGCTGGAACCCAAGCTGGTCGAGGCTGGGGTCAAACCGCTGGGCAAAGCCCTGGTGGGCACGGTTCAGGGCGACCTGCATGATATCGGCAAGAACCTGGTGGCGATGATGCTTAAGGGCGCAGGCTTTGAGGTCATTGATCTGGGAGTCGATTCCTCGCCGGAGAAATTTGTTGCCAAGGCCAAAGAGAGCAATCCGCAGATCATCGGTCTCAGCGCGCTGCTGACGACCACGATGCCGGCTATGGAAAAAACGATTCGTGCTATTAAGGATGCGGGGCTTTCGGCCAAGACGATGATTGGCGGGGCACCGGTAACGCAGGCATACGCCGATAAGATTGGCGCAGACGGATATGCCCCGGATGCGGCCAGCGCGGTGGACCTGGCCAAGAGCCTGCTGAATTAATCTTCTGACCATGCAGGGGGTTGTCTTTACGGGCAACCCCTTTTTTTGTCTTTTCGAAGACGATACGGTTGGTCAGGAATCAGGGCGACGGCTCGATATCTCCTGCGAGTGCGGGCTTGACAATGCCGCCCATCCCCTTTACTGTGCGGGAACGATGAAAGGGACTTTTATGCCACATGCGATCAAAATGAATTGGATGCTTATTGGTTTGCCGGCACTGCTGATTATATGTGAAGGGTGCCTGCAAAGCAACCGTGCTGTGTCTGTTCGCGGGGCGGATATTGTCGCCCCTTCGCTGGACCAGGAAGCACTCAAAAACGACCTGGATCGTTTTGAAGATATGTTTATCCAGATTATCAAGCAAGCCACCGCACAAATCGAGCAGGAGCATCCGGATTTAGACACCAAACGTACAAATTTGCTTGTTAATACCCGGTTATCGAGTGCGATACGAAGTTTTGCAGATGCTTCACCATTGGTTGGTCTGGTTGAAAACTGGGAATTGTGTGTACGTTTGTGCTCTTATTTTGATGATGGTCCGGGTCAGTCCCTTTATCGACAGACTCAGCCGGCCATGCGCAGGGCTGTACAGCAGGCCCGCGATGAAATTGAACGGCTTGCGGGCACTTATTTGCCACCGGATTTATTCGAGGAAACCCGCCGTCATGTATATCAATTTGCAAAAGACAATCCCATTGAGGGGACGATGGGAAATCTGATTGTGTATGCAACCGGCACTGAAACCGAGACATTCAATCCGTTCAAGAAAGTCTTGAGTATACCGATGGCCCCGATACGGGCCATGGAAGGGGTGGATAAGACTGCGGTTGCAATTGACCGATTTACCGATTCGGCCAATCGCTTTAACGATATTCTCAAGGCCATGCCGGAGTCGGTGCGTTGGGAAATGTTGTTGTTTTTATATGATTTGCAGGGCAGTGAGATGACGAAGTCGCTGCTGCAGAATATGGAAGCGTTCAATACAAGCAGCCGTCAGATGGTTGAACTGGCCCGAAAAATGCCTCAGGATGTCCGCGAGGAGTTGAGTATTCTGATCGACCAGGTGGAGCAGAAACAGAAATCCATTCAGGAAACCCTCAGTCTGGCTGAGGCGGCGTCCAATTCTCTGAACACCACCGCCGCCAGCTTGCAGCAGACCGCATCGAGCTGGCAGCTTGCGGCGGATTCCACCACCCAAACCCTTCGTGCCTGGCAGGCGATTTCAGAGCAGTCATCATCCACTCCTGCGCCGTCGGAGCCGATTCGCCCGGAGGATATTCAGAAGGCTGCGACAGAAATTCAGAATGCCACGCGGGAGCTGCGTCTGCTGATGGCGGATTTACAGGCATTAACTCAATCAGATGGGGTCAACCAGATTCAGGATGCGGTTAGTCGGAATCTCCTTGCCGGACAGGCATCCGCCCAGGCGGTGGTGGATCATCTGGCCTGGCGTCAGATTCAGATTCTGGCCGGGGTGTTTGCCGTGTGGCTTGCTGTCAAGCTGATTGGGCGAAGACGAAAAAAGGAGTCATCCGCCCAGTGAGTCGGTAATCCGGGCGAGATCCTTGCTGCGATAATAGTTAAACAGAAATCCAAGGCGATGGACTTTCATTGAATCCAGGTCAATGATGACAGGGCCATGAGCGGTTATGATGATATTGGCTCGCTTGAGGTCGCCGTGAGTAATGCGGTATAACTCCATCTGCTGAAGAATCTGGTCAACCTGCCCCATCATCTGGATTTGCTGTTCCTCGGGAATCGAAACATCCTTCAGATAATGATCCAGCTTCTGGCCTTCGACGAATTCATTAATGATGTACGAGCAATACAGCAGCAGGCCTCTTCGCTTTTCAATAAATGCAAGGGGGGCCGCAGTGGGAATATTGAGCCAGTTGAGGCGATGACCGTGCAGCCAGCAGCGCCTGGCCCGGCTGCCTCGGAGGGTCTGTCGGAGGGAATGCCAGAGTCCCTTGTGATTGTAGCGTTTGACGACAACGGTCTTGCCGTTAAGTTCCATGCTGACGACAAAACAGGTGTTGCCGCGTTTGAGTATCTTTCCGCGGCTCATCGATAAATCGATTTGAGAAGGCAGCTCAGCGGCATGGCGGCTGTCGAACAGGTCTTTGACAAACATCCCGCGGAAGGTTGCGGTTTTCAGCGCCAGATACCGTTTGCTGGCTCGCAGCGTTTTTTTCAGAGAGCTGGCAAGAATACGGTTTCTTTGTGTCCGAATCATCCGCAGGATGCTTTCGGTCAGCCAGGGCCGTGTGGTCAGGCCGCGGACGGCAAAATATTTGCGGATGAAAACCTCCATCTGCGGTTCATCATCGGCCGGCCAGTTCACACAGAGCATGGCCAGTTGGGCAAAGCCTTTTTTGACGGCGACCGGCTGGTCATAAAAATTGATTTGAGCGGGGTCCAGGATATAAATGCGGTTGTCCGCCCAGAGAAAATTACCCAGATGCATGTCTTTCTGAAGAATGCCGTGAATATGCAGATGGGCCAACTGGCTGATTACCGACAGCAGGAGGTTTTCTTTTTTGCTACGGTCGGCGGACGTTTGAAACAGGGTAAATACATCGGCGGCGTGGGGAATATATTCGGCGGCCAAGGCCCAATCACCCTGGTGGGTTTTTCCGTAAAACAGGGGTTCCGGACGAAGAATTTGCAGATTCCGCAGTTTCTGGAGGGCGTTCCACTCCCTCATCACGTGGCGATAGGCACTGAAGCGACGGCTGAACACCTTGAGAATGACGGGCTGATCCTGCCAGAGGGCGGAGAATATCCGCCGTGTGCCGGGTACCTCGCGAATCAGGCGGCATTCCCGGCAAATAAAACCGCCGGTACGCTGACCGGCGGGATAAACCGTGATTTCTGGCAGAGTTTCGGCTGTCTGCATGAAGGTTCCTGTACAGGGATCGTCCGCTTTTATTTTTAAGCGGCATTTATCCCAGCCTTGTATCACAGGCCGCCCGTTAAGTCAAGGCCGGATATGAAGATGGGAGGCAGTCGACGGAAGAATATATTGATGGAAAATTGGAAATATTTCAGTATAATAATCTGTTTCAAGCAGGTAATCCAGGAAGACTATGAGTGATATATTTTTAATTGTAGCCTGTATTTTATTATTTGGACAACTGCTGATCACCATCCAGGTTATCAGTAATGCTCGCTATGCGCTGAAAAAATCTGAAAAAGTGCGGGACTGGTACCGTCCGTCGGCGATTATTATTGTGCCGTGCAAAGGGCTGGATGCTGCATTTGAGCAGAATATTCTGTCTTTTTTTCATCAGGACTATCAGCCCTACCGGTTGTGGTTTGTCGTGGAAGACACATCTGATCCGGCATACGCTGAATTGAATCAAATCATCGGTCGCTACAGCCCCCAGTCGTCGGCTCAGGAAATCCGGGTGTTTGTGGCGGGAAAGACGGCCGGCTGCAGCCAGAAGCTGCATAATATTCTGTTTTGTTACCGGCAGATTCCGGCGGATGTGGAAGTACTGGTCTTTGCCGATTCGGATGCGTGTGCCGACAACGACTGGCTAAGCCATATTGTGTATCCGTTCCATTCCGGTAAAAAAGGAGCCGCCAGCGGGTATCGCTGGTTTGTCCCGAAAACCAACAATACGGCAACACTGGCTTTGTCCTGCATTAATGCCGTGGTGGGACAGATTCTGGGCAATACTCGGTTTAATCAGGCCTGGGGCGGCTCGATGGCCATTCCGGCATCGACATTCCGGGAACTGAATCTGGAGACCATCTGGTCCAGGTCGATCAGTGACGACCTGACGCTCAGTTCCGCGGTGCGGCGGACCGGAAAAAAGATGATGTATGTGCCATCCTGCATGGTGGCATCCTATGAGACAACAACGTGGCCAAAGCTGTTTGAATGTGTTCGCCGGCAGTTTCTGATTACCCGCGTATATGCCATCCGAACCTGGCTATTCGGGCTGTTCAGTATTCTTTTCAGTGTGGGCGGACTCTGGCTGATGATTGGGGCCGCGGCTTTTGCCCGACATGTTCAGGATAAAAATGCGATATTCTTTGCAATCACCGCGGCAGTCATTCTGCTGGCTCAGTTTTTTCGGGCGGTCATTCGCCAGGGGATGATTTGCCGTCTGCTCCCAAAAGATATAAAAGCCATGCGAGCGGCGGCCTGGGCGGACATTCTGTTATTCTGGGTGTGGGGGATTATTCTTCTGATTGGGATTGTCAGTTCGGCTTTTGGCAAGACTATCTGCTGGCGCGGGATACGCTATCGGATGAACAGCCCGCTGGATGTGGTTGTTGAACAATAAAACCGGCGGATGAATCAGTGCCCGACGACAGCGATTCCAAGTTTGTCCGCAAGTTCGAGGGTTTTTTGCTTGTCGATGATAATGGTCTTGTGTTTTTCGACTACGACACAGCAGGCCTTGTTTTTGGCAAGACTTTCGATGGTATCGGGGCCGATGCAGGGGACATCAAATCGCATATCCTGTTTGGGTTTGGCGGATTTAAGCAGTGTCCAGTTGCCTTTTCTGCAAAGCTGGCCGGCCCGAACAATCATTTCGGCGGTGCCCTCGATGGCCTCAACGGCGATAATTTCACGTTCCTTGACAGCGATAGCCTGACCGATATCGAGCCTGCCGACTTCCATGACCATCGGCCAGCCGAATTCGATGTCCGCCAATACCGAGGCCGGGGGCCGGGTGCGGGTCATGACGCCATCATCAGCCATTGAGTCTTTGCAGTATTGAGTTGAATCCACCAAAATAATCCCTCCGCTGGCCAGTTCATCGGCAATTGCATTCAATACCGAATCATTTCGTTTATCCTGTTTTCGCAGTCTCCAGTACCATATCCGCAGGGCACGCCAGTCCGGCAGATATTTCACCAGTCGCCACGGCGTATAGATTTTCGTTTTTGCCACCCTGCCTACCATAATGGTATCGCGGACGCCATGACGCCGGAGTTTTCGCATCCAGCCGCCGGGACGTGCGATGGCGGCGTTAAAAAAGACATCAACATACCGGGCCAATTCCGGCTCCACACTGTCTGTCAGTCCGGCACAGACGACTTTCAGTCCGGCTTTTTTGGCGCCCTGAGCTACCAGAAACGGCAGACGGCCCTGGCCGGCGATGAGACCTAAAACATGCTGTGATGACTCACTCACCTGACTGGTCCAGCTTGTCGAGTTTGCGTTCCAGTTCCTTAATTTTCTTTTTCATGTCCGGCAAATATTCAATCAGGCTGTAGGCCCTGCGAGCGACACTGGCGTCAATGGCTGGCGTACCAACGATGGTTGCGCCATCGGGGACATCATTGACGACGCCGGCTTTGGCACCGACTTTGACGAGATTGCCCACCTTGATATGTCCGACCACGCCGACCTGGCCGCCAAGAACCACGTGATGGCCGAGTGTGGCCGATCCTGCGACGCCAACCTGGGGTACGAGCAGGCAATGCGGGCCGATTTTCGTACCGTGGCCAATGGCGACAGAATCGCCGATTTTGCTGCCTTTGCCGATGATGGTGTCGTCGAGAGTGCCGCGTTCAATGGCACAGCCTGAGCCAATTTCCACATCATCTTCAAGGATGACCCTGCCGATTTGCGGGATTTTATGATGGATGCCCTTGTGGGTTGCAAAGCCGAAGCCGTCCTGTCCAATCGAGGCATTGGATTGAATAATGACACGGCTGCCGATGATAGTGCCGTCATAAATGACGGTATTTGGATATAAAATACAATCATCACCGATTTTGACGTTGGGGCCGATGAATACGCCTGAAT
>DLFY01000222.1 GCA_002482415.1 Phycisphaerales bacterium UBA7708 | reverse complement strand
CATTTCAGGCTGAACCAATACACGAGAAGAAACACCCCAGATTGGCAAACAAGTAGATGATCTATTTGAATGCTGAATATTCTGTCGTCTTCATTCTTGTTATATATGGGCGGATCAAAATTTAATGAAAAATCATTAAATAGATAACAATCATCTGATAGTTGTTGAAGAACATTTACAACAGAACTTTCTCCGATTGCCCCAGCAATTAGTGTATAAAGCCCTTCAATAACCTCCTTCATATAAGCCATATCTTCAAAAGATTTCTTACAACGCTCCGAAATAATTTTTCCTTTGTTTTCCAAGCAATCGGCGATTTCAATCTTTAGTTTAGCGACTTTGTCTTCTGCATTACTTGTTTTCTTTTTGATGATGCTTTCGAGGTTCTTTTCTATGTTCGACTTTCTACGGGACAAATTTTTGATCTTTAGAAAATAGAGAATTCCATAAAACAAGTTCCTTTTGCTCTTGTCTTTAGCCTTCCTTGTTTCAACTTCCAGTTCTTGAGCCTTTTGCGTTATTTCATTTCGGATACCTGCTTTTAATTCTTCGTAGATCTGTTGGTGCCGAGTAAGGGCGGCTTGCATGGTTTGTATTTCTGCCTCTAGTGCACTCTCAATAAGACCAGGCAACTGTTGTTTTTCCGCCTCATAGTTCTTAATAAAACGATCTATTTCACCGATAGAATTGAATCTTGTTATACCGCTCCTGCTTAAGGCCTCCTTTAATTTTTTAAGAGGCTCTATTTGTCCTTCAACAATAGTCATATTTTAATAGTCCCATCCTGTATATTCCAGATAAAAAGACCGCTCACGGACCGCAGAGGATCAATTTCCCATTACATGAGTTAGGAGGTCGGTCAAAACTGAAACCCTGTACGATAACCATAAAGATCAAATAAGCGACCGCCGACTTACGGCTTAATAAACCGATCCGCAAAATTCATAAAGACCTCCCAGTCAGCCTCAGTCACATCATGCTTGCCGGGCCGGATATGATACGCCGCCGGCCCATCCGTCAGCACGTTGACCTCCGGCATCTGCTGGGTCTTGAACGAATACCCTGTCAAGAGCGTATAAACCGGCCAGGCCGCCTTGAGGGAGGCAAACTCGTTATTCGGGTCCGCCCACTGATCCTCCTGTGCACTGCACACCAGCACAGGTCGGGGAGCAATCAGCGCAATGACCGCATGCTGGTCAAACGGCAGATACGCCTCCTTACCGTTGAACTGCTTAAACGCGCCACTGAACCAGTGCGGAAAGCTTGTATTGATTTTCTGGATCGTCTCCCCCTGCTTGCCGCGATGCAGCGCCGCCCCGCAGCAGCCCGACTGATTCGAAATGACCATCGCCATCCGCTCATCCCTCGCCCCGGCCAGCAGTGCCGCCTTGCCGTTGCGTGAATGCCCCATCACAATAATCTGCCTGCCGTCCACCTCAGCATCTTCTACCAAATAATCCACCGCCCGGCTCAGCCCCCACGCCCAGGCGGCAATCGTCCCCCACTCATACGCATCCGCCGCCTCGCCTGAACGGAAATTGTTCCGCACACCCGTACTCGCATCGGCCTTATCCGGCTGCACATCCCCCACATAAAACGTCGCCACCGCATACCCCCGGTCAATCGCCTTCTCAAAAGGCCACCGGCTCGCCCAACTGCCCCGCTTGGCCTCCTGCGGATTGATCTCCGCCGGCAGCGGAATCCCGCTGTACTCCGTCAGTGTATAGGTCTCGGTAAAACTCAGCGCCAGAATCACCGGACATCGCCCCTTGGTTTTCTGCGGCACCGCCATCAGCAGCCGAATCGGCGGCACCGCCGACTCCTGCGACCCAATCACCACCTGCTTGATAATCGCTTTGCCGCCCAGAAAATTGGGGTCATAGCATTCCATCGTCGTCGCCCATGCCATCGGCCTCGGCGGCATATACCCATATTCATAATGGCATATCAGCTTTTTCAATTCATCCCGCCGCTTCGCCATCCACTGCCCCGCATCCTTCACCGCCGTCCCATCCCGCATCGTCATCACATCCGGCAATTCCGCCTGCGGCTTCAATTGCTCAAATTCCGGCAGCTCCCACGGCGTCGCGCGCTTCTGAATGCAAATCATTTCCGCCGCAAACCGCTTGCCCAGCTCCCGCGCAGAGGCCGCATCAAAGTGAACCCCATCCTCCATAGCCGCCAGCCCCTCCGACGACACAAATCCGCAATACGGCATCTGCTCAGCCAGCATCCGATGCGCCAAATCCACACCCCGCCGCCCCGCATCCCACGACTCCCCGGCAAACTGCCCAAGCTGCCCAACCACAAAAGGCACCTCGGCCACATTCAATTCCTTCCGCAGACGTTCAATCAGCGTCTTGGTCGCCGGATAATACGTCCCCGCCAGCCCCATCGATGAATCCGATTCCCCCTGATGCCACAAAATCCCCTTCAGCGTCCCGGCCTGCATCGCAATCCGGATTCGCTTGAGCATATCATCATAAGGATACGTCTGCGTGGCCTTGTCATACCCGCCCGGCACCCAGACCTGAATCGACGTCCCCCCGACCGCACACGGCACCAGCCCGATGTTCCGGCTCAGACTGGCCTGGGCCATCGCCGCCCCAAAGCTCCGCCCCGGCCCCACCCCGGCCTGCCGCTTATCAAAATGAAGCGGCTCCACCGCCGGCTTCCATGCATTCGACGAATCCAGCACAAAAATCCGCGGATCAGCCTGCCGGTCCTGAGCCTCGACGGTGCCCCGCCCCGCCATATTCGACTGGCCAATCAGAAGATAAATATCCAGATTATCCGGCCCCGCCCCCTTGTCCGTACTGCCCGCCGCCCAGACTACCGCCGATATGATACCCGCAAAACCCGCCAAAACCCACTTCCAGTGCGCCATCCGTCTATCCTTTCCCAATCCGCTGTGTTCCATTTCCAGAAAAGGATATTGTATCCCCCCAACCCGCCAATTCCCACCAAAAAAATCCCCCTAAACAGCAGCCCCCAGCGCAAGCGACAGGATTTTTCCCAACTTAGCCCAATCCCCCGACGGATTCCTTAATTTTGCCTTTTGCCTTTTGATTTTTGATATGACTTTACCAAACGAACCCAATTATGCATTCTATCACGCCCTGCATAATCTATATTTTTGGTCTTCAATTTATGATTTTGGGCTGATATCAGAATCGTTTGATGTGTACGATACCGTCGGTGACGGAGAGCCTGCCTTCGGCGAAAAGCTGGATTGCCTCGGGGTAAGCGATGCACTCCTGTTCGAAGACGCGGGCGGCGAGTGTATCGGGGGTGTCGGTGTCATAGGCGGGACAGGTTCGCTGAACGATGATGGGGCCGGTGTCGTACTCGCTGGTGCAGAAATGGACGGTGCAGCCGCTGACTTTGCAGCCTTTGCGGAGGACGGCTTCGTGGACATGATGGCCCCACATGCCCTGCCCGCCGAAACTGGGGAGCAAGGCGGGGTGGATATTCATGACGCGGTTTTCGTACTGGGCGGGGATATGCCACAGGCACAGCCAGCCGGCCTGAACGACCAGTTCTACGCCGGCGGCATCGAGGGTTTGGGCTATTTGTGTGCTGAATTGGTCGATTTCAGGATAATCTTTGACACGAATGATGGCCGGCTCGAAGCCCAGCTTGCGGGCCAATTCAACACCTTTGATTTCGCGTCGGGAACAGATGACGCAGGCAATCTCGGCGGAGAGTTTGCCGGCCTTGATCAGCTTATCGAGATTTTCCATGGTCCGGCCCCCGCCGCTGATGAGCACGCCCAGACGGACGGGCTTGACTGCGGAGGCGGCATCTACAGACAACTCGACATCCTGCTGAGCATCCATGGCGCGATTGGCCAGGGCATCGGCTTCTTTATTCTGTTCACGGGGGATATGGCGGGCCTGCCAGGATTGAAAACCGGCAAGCCGTTCCATGACCTGACAGAACAGTTCGCGGAGGTTGTCGCTTTTGACTTTGTACTGGCCGTGAATCTGGCGGATAATCAGTTCGCTGTCGCTGAGCAATTCAATCTGCACAGCGCCGGCGGCTTTGGCGGCTTCGAGGCCGCGGAGAATGCCGTTGTATTCGGCGATGTTATTGGTGGTCTGATTAAGGAAAAACGCCTTGCCGCCGATGGTGCTGCCGGCGGAGTTCTTGAGAATATAAGCGGCTGCGGCCGGGCCTGGATTTCCGCGGCTGCCTCCATCGGTATAGACTGTCATCTTGGTCACGGCAGGCCGCTCCTGTACTGCGATGGGTTATTCGCCTGAATCTTCGAGGACCAGAATGCGGGTACAGTTGGAGCACCGCATGATTTCGTCCCTGTTGGACAGGACATTGACGATTTCGGCGGGGACGCCCATGAAACAGCCGCCGCAGCTATAGTTTGCGGCATTTTCATCCGTTTGTTCCACCGTGGCGGTTGCCTCGCCGTCGTAGGTTTCAGCGACGCGTTTGAAAATCTGCAGGACTTCGACGGGCACCTTTTGAGCCATCAGGTCCCATTCTTTCTGGATGACGCTGACTTCTTTTTCGAGTTCCAGAGCTTTGCCTTCGGATTCGGAGCGTGTCTGTTCGAGTTTGATTTTCTGGTCTTCGATTTGCTTTTGAATGTCCAGACACTGAGCCTGGTCGGTTTCAATATTTTTCATCAGCTCCAGAATCTGGGCTTCGAGTTTGGAATCATCCGCTTTGGAGGTATTGAGTTCGGTGAGAATGGCCGAATATTCTTTGTTGGTGCGGGCGGTATTCAGAGCGGAGCGAAGTTTGGTTAAATGCTCATCCCTTGATCGGAGTTCCAGTTCCAGTCGATCCGCCTGAATGCGGGTCAGTTTAATTTCCTCGTGTTTGGCCTCGAGGCCGCTTTGCAGAGTGCGAAGCTGATTTTCCTGAAAGAGCACACTTCTTCGGCAACGTGTCAGTTTATTTTGAACCGCACGCAGCCTGTTTTCTACTCGCTGCAGTTTAATTAAACCACGCAGTACTGGTCCCATCGAATATCCTTTTTAACTTGTGAATGTCGCGCCATATCTTATAAACGAATTATTATGACGAAAAACAGCCCCCCTGCAAGATAAATTTTGGCGGAATTTGGAACAATATAATTTTAAGAAAAGTTAATATTAGCAACTTTAATAATAAAGATTGGAAAAAGAGGAAATCATAATGCAACTTAGTTGCATTATTCTAAAGAACTGGTATAATTGCAGCAATAAACCTTAATAATATTACAGGGTCTGGTTTATCTGTATTTAATTGTATTGGCCAAGAAGATTACGCTATGACAACAATTGCGGCAAAAGCGGTGGAGATGCTCAAGCAAGGCGGGGTAAGGCCGACGCGGGTGCGCGTGTCAATGCTGGAAGCGATGCTGGAGGCCGGTGAGCCGCTTGGCCGGGAGCAGATTGCCCAGCGGATGGGAGAGAACGCCAATAAGGTGACCCTGTATCGGACGCTGCATTCGCTGGTGGAGACGGGGATTGTTCACGCGGCGCTGATTCGGGAGCGGGTTCAATTGTATGAACCTTCGCATCACTGCTCGAAACATCTGTGTCATCCGCATTTTGTTTGTACAGCCTGCCATAAGACCATCTGCCTGACGGAGGTTACGCCTCCGACGGTTGATCTGCCTGCGGGATTTCGACTCGAGCGGCAGCAGCTTCAAATGGAAGGCCTGTGCTCGACCTGTGCAATGGCTGAACATGAAACATAATCGTTATAAAATCTGCATATTTGTTGTGCTGGCAAGCCTGCTGTGCCTGATGACGGGCATCACGCAGAGCCTGCATATTCGGGTCTGTCATCATCCGGAGGATTCTACGGAGCATTCTGTCCCCTGCTCGGGCAATCATAACCGCCCGGATGAGTCTGGGTGCCGGATTTGTCAGATGCTGGCAGGCGATCAGAATTCGTATCGGCCGGATATTTCGCCAGCACTTGTTTTTGGATTTGATGCCGGATATCGCTGTATATCCGACCAGCAATCTATAGTCATTTCATTCGGGCCATGCCCTAAAGCCAGCCGGGCACCTCCTGCTCTATAACATCATTCCATTGATTATCTGTTTGTGTTTTGCAGATTCGGCTGTGTCCGATTCTGCATCCATTCTATTAAATTTCAATCCGGAAAGACTTCTTTTCTGAGAAGGGATGATTTTATGAACAAGATATTGGTTACAGCGGCCCTGGCCGTCTGTCTTATTGTATCGAATACGGTTTTGGCTCATGATCACACGCATATCGGTTTGAATGCCGATGGCATCACAGGAACAGGCGACGATACAAGCCTGTGGATTTTTGCAGAACCTCAGCAGCCGCAGTGGTCCACCCTATATATGACCCCAACCGGCGATGTTATCAACGGCAAGGCGGTTTATGAGGCCCAATTGGACTGCTGGATGTCCGCCCACCCGGCCAGCGGGCTTTATCAGCTCGGCGGGTCTGACAGCAGCACGAAACCGGCCTGGCAGATAGCCCTGGAACGGGTGAGCTTTTCGTCGCTTGATTTTTATATGGAGTTAGAGGCCACCGGACAGGCGATATTGACCGCCGATGGCGACCGCCTGATTCTGGACGCTCTTTGGATGAGCGACAAATATAATGAAAACGGGACGCTGGGGGCCTGGGGTTTCCATACGCATACGGCGTTTCTGGTTTTGGCTGATGGGCCGGGGCAGACTTTTACAGCCCAGTTTCGTGCGGTTGATCTGGGAAACACCGGTTTTAACGCTTCGGACGTTTATACGATCACTTTTCAGACCATTCCGGAACCGGGGAGTTTGATGCTGCTGGGGCTTGGGGCGGCGGCTGTCCTCAAACGCCGGTCGGCGCGGGAGTAAAACGATGATTGTACAAGGACTATTCGTTTCGACGAACGTCCGCGGCCATCGCAGAATCCGGGGCGGGATCCATTCCCGCCCCTGTTTGGCCTATTCCCGGCGGGCATTTACACTGATTGAATTGCTGGTGGTTATCGCCATTATCGCACTGCTGCTGGCGATTGCGGTGCCGTCGCTGAAGAAGGCTAAGGAGTCGGCCCGCAAGATGATTTGCCTGAGCAACGGCCGGCAGATGGGAATTGCCCTCTCGGCTTACCTGATGGAGCAGAAGGATCGTCTGCCGCCCAGTTCGTGTCATATCACCAGGCCGGAGCAGTACTGGCTGAATATTCTGACGGCCTATACCTCCGAGACCCTGCTGACGCGCTGCCCATCCGACCGTTCGAAACAATTTATCGACTGGACGGTGCCGCTTGAGGACCAGCCGAAAGATGCACGCTGGTCGAGTTTTGCTCTGAATGCCCTGCTGGACCCGCTGTGCCCGCAGACCAAGGGGTATTACCATGTCGCTTCGCGGATTCGCAGGCCGGGATATTGCATTTATATCAGCGAGTCGCCGGACAGTTGGACGCGGTATGACCATATGCACCCGGAAAACTGGGGCTCGATGGAAGAGGCAAAAGCACAAATCGCCTGGGACCGGCATCGGGCTTGTTCCAGTTATGTGTTTGTGGACGGCCATGCGGCGATGCTGGCGGTGGAACAGACCTGGGGCTGGCCGGGCGGAATGTGTTTATGGTTTCCGCAATACGCACCGGGCTGGTCGCCGCTGGACGATTAGGGTATGTTTACAATAGTGAATTGAGGATTAATAGCATGAATCACATACGACTGGCTTTGATTGGATTAATGTGTTGTTTCGGTTGTTCCTTGTGCATCGGCGACTGTCCGCTGGATCATTACCGGATTGGCTGCAATGCGGATGGGATTGCGGGGACGGCGGATGATGTTCAATTGTTTGTGGATTGCTCGCAGATTTATCGGCATAGTGACCCATCGCATAGTTCCAACCCGACGTGGCTGTTCTGGCATTACCCGATGTACTACAGTGCGATGTACAGCCGGTATCAGATTGGCGAGCCGGGATTTGATGTCATCACCGATGATTCGTCCCGGCAACTGGTCGGGGCGGCCAATAGCGATTACTGCCTGTGGATTGAGTGCGTCCGGGTACGCACAGGGCTAACGGCCCGCAATACCGGCTATGGAATCACACTTCAGCAGCCCGGGGACCGCTTCTGTCACAGCACGATGCCGGAATCGCATATTCATCTGCAATATCGGCTCAGCGCCCCGGCCGGGCAGACCATCAGCACACCCTACTGGATTACGTATCGTGTTGTTGACAGTCTTGGCAAGTACGAGGCTTCCGAGGAATTTACGCTGGTATTCTTTGCCGATCCGCTGCCGGGGGATGTGGTGGTGGATGGGACGGTAGACGGGAATGACCTGATGCGGCTGGCGGATTACTGGCTTNNGGCTGGAAGTGGATATGAGAATGATTTCTATCAGCGAACGGATATCAATCGCGATGGGATTGTCAATCTGAACGATATGGCGGAACTGGGGCGATATTGGCTGATGCATCTGACTTTATAACATAACGCAATGAGGCG
>DLFY01000334.1:1731-16427 GCA_002482415.1 Phycisphaerales bacterium UBA7708 | reverse complement strand
CCGCAATGCGGCGCCACTTTAAGGCCAAATTCGAGGACGTCGAAGCGGCCATGTCTGATTATATGATGAGCCAGCCGCTGGCCGTTAAATGCGCCAATCGCATCTGGCTGTCGCATTCCCTTCCGGCCGACGGCTTTGAGGAGGATTTCGATACCGCCATTTTCGACCGCCCCTATACACTGGACGACATCCAGCGGCCCAAATCCGTGTATCTGCTGACCTGGGGCCGGCGTCACTCGCAAAAGGCGCTGGACTATCTTGCCCAAAAATTCGATGTGGATTTATTTGTCCTGGGTCATCAGCCGCAGGAAATCGGATGGGGCGTTGCGGGCACTAACACCCTCATCATCGCCTCCGAACACAACTTCGGATGTCTGCTGGTCTTTGACCTTGCCCAGCGCTACACCCTCGAGCAGCTTTGCAACTGCCTGGTCCCCATGGCTTCCATCGGCTGATAGAACCGATAAACAAACATAAAGCCCGGGAAGGCCTCGAAGATATATGCTTTCATCTTCAATCCTTCCCGAGCTTCACGATGAAATAAGAATTACCTTGTCAGAATCGCGGCTTGCGAACCGCGAATGTTTGGCCTATATGCCTTTCATCCAGTGCCCTGCCAGAATCGCAAAGTCCGACAAATCAACCACGCCGTTGCGGTCGATATCAGCCTGACCGCAATTGTCCGGACTGGTGCAATCCACGGCCAGCCAATATGGGCTAAACAGGCTCAAATCTTCCACATTCACACTGCAGGTCGTATTTAAATCGCCCGGCAGGAAATACTCGTATGCACCCATATCCACCACGGCATTGGCATCACAATTGCCATCCACAATCCGCGGTGTCCCGGGCAGGTCCGCGACAACTCCCGCCGGAATTGCTGCATTACTGCCCGCATCGATACACGGCGAACCCGGCTTGAGCCGCAGATTGCCATTGGCCGCATCCACAAACAGCGGATCGGCATCGATATTCCCCTCACCTGTCCAGCCGCCCTGAATATTACTGTAAATAATAAGAGGATTACTGGAATGGAAATAATTATCAATCTGTGGTCCTGTTGGGGCTGTATTACCCCACAGAATACAATTACTAATTGACGGATTTGCATTATCATTACATATCCCGCCACCGTAGTAAGAAGCTGAATTCCCGCTAAACGTACAATTTGTTATCGAGGGCTGGGAGGAGATCCTATTACACATTCCACCTCCTAATTCAGTAGCCGAATTATTAATAAAAGTACAATTCGCCACTAATGGATTAGAGGAAGAACTGTTATAGATACCTCCACCGCTAGTAACAGCATTGCCAGAAAAAATACAATTGGTAATCACCGGATTTGAATTGTTAACATTAATTATACCGCCTCCAAATCCAGAATAGTTTCCAATAAAAGCACAGTTACTAATACATGGGGAACCGGCATAATTCATCATGCCTCCGCCTAAACCGTACGAAAAAGCAGAAAACATATAGGTAGTAGAGTTGGCCTTAAATATGCAATTATTTATGGTAGGGCTACAGTGATCATTAAATATCCCGCCACCTACATGTTCCCCATGATTACTACCGTTGGCATTACCACCGGTAACAGTAAAGCCATCAAGCACTGCGGAAGCATTCAGTTCTACATCTATCCTATTATAAATTACATGATAACAATTATCCTGACGGGTTGGTTCTGTAGGCAAGATAATATTGTTATCATTCCCTTTCAGGTCGCCTGATAGAATTGTCAGGTTCGCTTCCCAGTCCCTCTGATTTCTATCTATCTCGGTGCCGTTAAATCCACCATAAAGCCCTACACCATTTTTTAACTGAAAAGCTTTATATCGCTGCCCCACAATTCCGGGTTTATAAGTCCCCGCCGCCACCCAGATTTCATCCGCGGCAATAGCCACGCCCAGCGCCGACTGCAAATCCGTAAAGGCATCCGCCCAGCTTGCCCCGGTATTAGCCCCTGTCGCTGCGGCATTCACATAAATAATATGAGATTGTGCATAAGACGCAGATTTTATTGCGCTGGGTTCCATATTCCCTTTGAAGGCAATTGCTTTCAAGGTTGTTGCAGGATTCACCGAAACCGTCACAGTTCCCCCGTTTTCAATAATCGTCCCGCTCTGGGCTGGATCACTGCCGTCGGTGGTATAGTAAATCGCTGCTCCCGGTGTCGCACAGGCAATCTGCACTATCTGATCCGTAAGATAACGCCCATTATCCGGCGTAAACGTCGGTGTCGCCACAATCAGCTTATAAGCGGCCACAGCCCCTTCACTGGGGATCATATAAGCATTCAGACCGACCGCCCGTAAAGTAAGACTCTGTTCCACAGGGATCGTTGTCCCGGCTTCATAAATCATTCCATTATTCGGATCGCTGCCATCAAGGGTATAACGAATCACAGCCCCCGCTGTCGCACAGGTCATCGTCACATTTTGTTCGGCATTGTAAGTCCCACCTGCCGGCAGGATAATCGGAGCAGCTACCCTTTCATAGATGGTATATTCAAACGCTCCCATATCTACTATTGGATTGGAGTCGCTGTTGCCATCCACAATGCGCGGATTGCCGGCTAAATCTGTTGTAATGCCCGCCGGAATTGCTGCATTGCTGCCCGCATCGATACACGGTGAACCCGGCTTGAGCCGCAGATTGCCATTGGCCGCATCCACAAACAGCGGGTCGATGCTTATATTTCCCGGCCCATTTCCCACCTGGCCCTGCATGTTGCAATAACTGATGGCATATACCGAACTGAATAATTGTCGACCATATACAGCCGTATTGCCCCATAAGATGCAATTATGCATCTGCAGCACATTAGCATCACACGCTATTCCACCACCATAAGAGCCGCCCGAATTGCCGTAGAAAGTAGAATTGGTGATCAATGGGTCAGTTGACATGGAAATAGCCAATCCTCCGCCGGAAAAGGCGGCAGAATTCTCAGTAAAAATACAATTCGACATAGATAAGCTGGAAGATTTGTTATAGATTCCACCCCCCTCACCACCCTGACCTGAAGCGCTATTATGGTCAAAGACACAATTAGTTATCGTCGCTTTGGCGGATAAATGATATATTCCACCGCCTCTCAGGGAAGCTATGTTCTGACTCAATGTACAATTTGCGACTTCTAAATTGAAACCATACCTGCTGTATATGCCGCCTCCGACAAGAGCCGAATTTCCCTTAAATGTACACCGGATTATCTTTGGATTTGCAGGAGACCCCCCTGCAGTATTTGCTCCATTATAGATTCCGCCTCCCGAACTGGCACTGTTGGCAGTAAAGCTGCAATCACTGATTATCGGAGCCGAGGCATAGGTGTTCACTATTCCGCCTCCATAGTATCCGTAATTGCTTGTAAACACACAGTGGCTGACGATTGGAGCACTTGAATTCGTATTTGCCATTGCGCCCCCGCTCAGCTCAAAACCTGACCACAGAGTTAACGCAGCACTGTTGGCCCTGAAGGTACAATGGATGATCGTCGGGCTGCTGGCGTCGTTAAACATCCCACCGCCAAAGGCCTGAGTATCCGTCCCATTGCCGCCGGTGATAATAAATCCATCCAGCACCGCCGAGGCCGTCAGATTCGTTCCGGCCAGGTGATTGAAGACATGGTAGCAGTTATCCTGCCGCGTCGGTTCTGTCGGCAGGATGACATCATTGTCATCGCCGTTCAAATCGCCCGACAGAATCGTCGGATTCGCATCCCAGTTCCGCTGGGATTTGTCGGTTTCGGTACCGTTGAATCCGCCGTAAACCCCAACATCATTTTTCAATTGATACGCCTTGAATCGCTCCCCCGTGCCGCCTGTCATCTTCGTCGGTTTGTAGGTCCCCGCCGCCACCCAGATTTCATCCCCGACAATAGCCGCGTCCAGCGCCGACTGCAAATCCGTAAAGGCATCCGCCCAGTTTGCCCCGGTATTGGCTCCGGATGCCGAGGCATCAACATAAAGCACTGCCGGATTCGGCTGCACCGATGCCCCTGCAAATGTGGAAAATAAAAAGATGATTGCACACACATACGCCCCAAAACCCCACCCATGTCGTTCCATTGTAACCTCCCATTCTTCCTGAAATTCCTTCACGTCCCGATCTTTTTAATCATCCGCTTAGACCCGTATCAGGACACGCCAAGTCTCCATTTTAATGAAGCCCTAAAGAAACATACCCCCATAAAAACACCGGTATTTTCTCCAAAGCCCTGTTCCTGATGCAAACTCGTTTGAACCCCGCCCATAATGTGCCGCCTTTTCCTATCCCTGTTCTTGTCCCGAATCCTGAAATTACCCTCATTGTGCGGATGACTGGTCAATGGAATCAATAATTGCAAACTGCTTTCACGATAATAATTTGCTGCACTTCGTATTATTTTATTATGACAGGTAAAGAACAATCATCCCACTTAACAATAAATATTCTACAATTTCTCCTATCGGCTATGCAAGAAAAAAATCTTAAAAATTATTTTCAGGCTCTCTTTTCTCGACAATATCTTCATGGAAAACGCCTGAATTTTGGCGGAAGGATTCTAAAAAAGGGGCCTTATTGAACTATAAAAACAAAACCAAACGAACCCATTTGGCTTGCTATCTGAATACAAGGTTAAGAACAGCAAATTATTCGTTGAATGCGGCCCACTGGATTTTTTCGGCTCGGCTCTGGGCGATACCGGCCAGGACGGGGCGGATTTTTTCGAAGGGGATATGTTTGTCGCAACGCAATCGGATGATGCGGGATGTGCCGCCATCGGCCAGGCGGCTGTCTATTCCGGCACTGATCATCGCAGTCAATAGTTCCGAGTCGCCGCCGGACAGGACATCGGAGCCGATTGCATAGACAATCCCGCCGTCCTGCTGGACGACATTGACGCTGACGGTCGAATCGAGCTGAAGCTGGGCGGGATCGGCGGATTGAATTTTATCCGGCAGCAGGGCTTCGAAATGCTCAGCGGCACCAAACTGGCAGACGAGCATAAAGAAAATAATCAAGAGAAAAACCACGTCGATGACCGGGGTCAGGTCAAAGCCTGCATCTTTTCGCTGATGATAGAGTACGACTTTCATTAACGCACCGGCAAGGATGAGCTGGAGGACTCCGGGAGGACCTCATCGGTATCGGGGCCGGATTTGGAGGCAGAGTCCAAAGACTTACCGCCTGCGCCGGCCTGCTGCTGACGGGCTTCCAGCAGACTTTCCAGCAGCGTCTCAGTTTCCACGGCAGCCTCGGCTATGAACGCTTCGATACGGGAACGAAACAGGCCTGCAATAAACAACGACGGAATGGCAACCAGCAGGCCCCAGAATGTCGTCACCAGAGCGACTGAAATCGCAGAAGCCAGTTCGCCCGGGCGAGGCTGACCGGCGGCTATGCCAAGCAGGTTGAACGCCTCAATCATACCCCAGACCGTACCAAACAGCCCCACCATCGGGGCGACATTGCCCAGCAGATTGCACCATTCGGTCTTTCGCAGGAGTTTGATGCCCTGCTCCTGAAGACTCTCAGCGGCAATCTGGCTGAGCAGCTCATGGGTGGGACGAATTCTGCGGGTCCTGGCAAAAGCGGCACAGACCGCCCTGCTGACCATGTCGATGTTGCCGCTGAACCGGGTCGGCAGGCTGGCGGTACCGTGACGCTGGGCCACGGTGGCAATGTCGGAACTGATATCCGGCGGCAGGAGCCGGCGGCGGCGTATCGTGATGCATAATTCCAGCCAGAAATAAATCCCGGCCACGGACATCGGCAGCAGGACAAACCAGACAATCGGTCCGCCGGCCACAACAAACTGTGTAAAATAAGTCTGGGACAAGGGTCCCGCAGAACTTTGGGCTGCCAGTATCATCATCAGCTTGCTATCCCATATTGGTTGTTCGAATTCATCATTATGTTCTTATCTGACACGAAACTACAGGTGTTGTCAATTGTCAATATGCAGAAACGTGCCGCCGGTCATCTCAGCGATTTGCCTGAGCCGCTGCTGGTCCTGTTCGGATGCCCAGAGGCCAATGGTATGAATCACCGCGCCGGGGGCACAGGATTTGCGAATGGCCTGAATCTGCATATCGAAGGGCTGGCCGGGGGTTTCGGACAAATCAAATCCATCGCTCAGGAAATAGACGACCTGGACGGCCCTGCCGCGCCTGTCCCGAAGCTGCATGGCCCGCTGGAGGGCCTGGATGGCATTGGTCTGACCGCCGAGATGGACACTGTCAATCAGCGTAATGGCTTCGGACTTGGCCTGACCGGTGGCGGGCGTCAGGGTGCCAGAGCCGGTTTCCAGCAGCGTATTGCCGTCCATGAAGAATATCACGCAAAACGATTGGGTATCAAACAGGGCGGCGATGCAGTCTTTCAATTGACGCTGAATCATACCGAGCCGGCCGTACATGCTGCCGGAGCAATCGACCACGAAGCAGATATTCTGTGCGGCAGTTTTGTTGCCAAACAAGGAGGCATCCTGCCGAGGACTGATGGACACGGTTTTGGGAGTCGGATAGGCTTTGGGCGGTGTTTGAACAGGCGGCTGAACCGACTTGGTTTCCCGGGGTGCTTTTTTCGGCTCTGGTTCTGGCACAGGCGGTTTAACCTCGGGTTTTTCGGTAATCAGGGGCTGTTCGATAACCTGCTGGATTTGTTGAACCGATACGGCGCCGAGGGTTCCATCGGGTGTCTCGGGCGGCTGCAGGTTCACTGCGGCAAATGCGCCCAGCAGCAGCAAGTGTGCTATGACCGACCCCCCTGCTGCTGCGGTACTGATTTTTGCCCGCCTTTTTGTCATCGCTTTACCCATGAAAGGAAAAGGCCGGATCCGCCGGCCATTTCCGCTAATCATTCATATTTTATCGCACAGCAGCATCGCGCCGCACAGTGGGTAGCAAAACTACTCAACAACCACAACTTCCGAGATGCCGGCTTCCAGCAAATCATAGACTTCGACGACATCGCCGTTAAACAGACGGATACAGCCCCGCGAGGCCCGGGTGCCGATGGTTTCGGGTTCTTTGGTGCCGTGGATCGCAAATCCCGTGCGGCCTTTGGCGGCACCTTCCAGACCTTCCAGGGCGATCCAGCGTGAGCCAAGCGGATAATCCGGGTCACTGCCCTGATAGACGCGGCCTGAATCGGGGTCCGTCCAGGTGGGCTTGATCATCTTGCCGCCGGCGGTGGCTTTCCATTTGCCTGTGGGAGTATCATGTTCTATCTTGCCAAGACCGACTTTATACTGCTTGACGAAAACGCCCTGCAGATAGATATCCATGGTGAAATTCTTTTTGCTGACGACGGCATTAAAGGGGCCGCGAATGACCTTGATGGTCTGGCCGGCCTGGAGCCGTTCCGGATTGGTGATGCCGTTGATTCGTTCGATGGCTTCGTGCGGAACTTTGTATTTTCTGCACAGGACAGCCAGCACATCACCGGGCTGCACTTTGTACAATTCGGTCATGGCATCGCCGACGGCAACCTGTTTGCTGAACAGCCAGGTGTCCGACAGTTTGGTCAACTGCTTTTTGACCTCGTCACGAACAGCGTCGCTGAGGTTCAAATCGAGGGCATGATTGAGCTGGTCGCGGGCGGCAATAATCTTGCCTGCGGCGATATCCTGTACCGCCTGACGAATCATGGCGGCGGCTTCGGGGCTGGTGATGGTATCCACCACAGGTGCAGGCTGGACAGCATCCTGGACGACAGGAGTTGGAGTCGGCTGCGGCGTTTCCACGGCAGGCTGCGGTGTCGGTGATGTCGGCTGCGGCGTAACAGCGACAGCATCAGTCCTGGCAGAGCCGGCGGCCAGTTCAAGCTGCTCGGGGGTGGTGTCAGGTGTCGTGGTTCGCAGATTATTCTGCGGAGGCGTCTGCGCAGCCGTTTCCACCGCAGTTACCGTCTCGGACTGCTCTTCCAATTGGGCCTGCTCGGCCTTTTTCTTCTTCCAGCGGTTAAGGGCAACCAGCCCGACAATCGCTACAGCAAGGACTATCAAAATCATCCGCGTCCTTGAATTACTTCCATTTCTTCCCTGGTAAGGTCGATACTCTACTTTCATACAGAATCCATTCCTGCTGCTGTCATTGTTTTACTACATATTTTACACTATTATCTGGCCTGCATTCTCAAAATGCCGGCATCGGTAATAATCGCATCCACAGGGATATCGTTCTCATCGTGGGGTACGGCATCCAGAATCTGCTCTGAGAAAGCCACCGCCCATTTTTGGGCACGCATACCCGGACTTGCCAAAAAGCGGTCATAATAAGCACCGCCCCGGCCAAGCCGATTACCCTGCCGGTCAAACCCGAGGCCGGGCACAAGCACCAGATCGATATCCTCGTGCGGCACAGGTGTCCCGGTCGTGGGATTCCGCAAACCCATGCGATCTATCTGTAATCCCGTGTCCAGAGACTGGATTTCCACCGGAATCATGTGCCGCTGCTGCCAGGACATTTTGGGCACCGCTACGGTTTTGCCCTGCTGAAAGGCATCCAGAATCATCGCTGTGGTATCCACTTCATGCATCATGGACAGAAACAGCATCACGACAGAGGCCTTTTTGTACTCCTCCGATGATAAGACTTCATTGCAAATCACCCGGCTTTTCTGTAATCGCACTTCCGGCTGTATTCCCGCCAGAATCTGCTGTATTTGTTTTCTCACTTGCCGTTTCTGTTCTGCATTATTCATTCATTAATCCCGAAGAACGAACCCCTGTCCGCAGCTATCCGTTTTACTCTGTCCATATATCGGCCTGTCTGCCTGTTTTGCTCAAATTATCCGGCTTATTCTTATTGCCTAAACCGACGTTTGAGGCGGCGTCTGCCGTAATTGTTCTACTTGATTTCGCAGCTTTTGTAAATATTCGGCGACTAATTTTTCGCGCCCTATGTTTTTGGGTTCGTAATACCTGCGCGGAAGCGGCTGGCCGACGTAATCCTGTGGGATAAATCCGTTGGGACTTTCGTGCGGATACTGGTAGCCGATACCATGGCCCAGTTTGGCAGCGGATTTATAATGTGAATCCCGCAGATGCAGTGGTACGGGAATCGTCCGGCCAGATTGGACATCCGCTATTGCCCCCCAGATTGCCTTGGCACAGGCATTCGATTTGGGGGCACAGGCGATATAAATGGCGGCCTGAGCCAGTGGTAATTGTGCCTCCGGAAACCCCACAAATTCGGCAATCTGCATCGCCGAGGCCGCAAGGATGGTCGCGGTGGGGTCCGCGTTGCCCACATCTTCAGCCGCACAAATCATGATTCGACGAGCTATAAACCGCAAATCTTCGCCCCCGGCAATCATTCTGGCCAGCCAATAGATGGTGGCATCCGGGTCCGAACCCCGCATGGATTTCTGCAAGGCACTGGCTAAATCGTAATGAGTATCTCCGGAACCGTCATACTGGACCGATTTTCTCTGGATGGATTCCTTAATGTCATCCAGTGAAATTTCAACAGTATCTCCCCTTTTGGTGTGTTTCTGTTTGGATAGAACCGCAACTTCCAGGGCGGTCAGGGCCTTGCGGGCATCGCCATCACAAATCTCGGCAAGAAAATCAAGGCCTTCGGCTTGAACTGCCAGCGATATCTTTCCTAACCCATTTTTTTCGTCTGTAATTGCCCGCGACAAGAGCAATTTGATATGCTCTGTTTTGAGCGGCTCGAATGTAAAAACCGTGCTTCGGCTAATCAGCGGCGAATTGACACTGAAAAAAGGATTTTCGGTTGTAGCGCCGATGAGCGTGACAATCCCATTTTCCACATCATCCAGAAGAACATCCTGCTGCGACCGGTTAAATCGATGAATTTCGTCAATAAACAAGACCGTACGGCGGCCGGAGGTGATAAGGCGGTCTTTGGCAGTGTCCAGAACCTGTCGGAGTTCTTTGACGCCGGCAGCCGGGGCACTGAGGACCTCGAAGACGGCGTTGGTGTGATTGGCAATAATGCGAGCGAGGGTTGTCTTGCCGCAACCAGGAGGGCCATAAAAAATGAGACTGCTGATCGCCCCGCCTTCGAGCATCCGGCGGAGGAGTTTGCCTTCACCGACGAAATGTTCCTGACCTGCAAAGTCGTCAATTGTATTCGGGCGCATTCGAACTGCAAGCGGCGCAACACTTTGCAGGGTCTTGCTTTCCGATGGCTGAAACAATGTTTTTTCCTGTCTGGCACTCATAGACAGGTATTATTATAGCTGTTTTGAGTCCATTGTTCTACCAAAACCATCGCTGCAAACTAAATTTTCAAAAGGTCTGCTTTGACAGCAGGAAGTCAGGATTAGAAATCCCATTTACTGGATTGCTTAATCAGCTTATTCTGGACAATCATTCCAATGATTGTCGGAACAATAATAACCATGGGCAGAAACCAGGTTTTCTGGAAGATTAAATCGTGAATCGTGGTTCCCGGGGGAGCGGCAACCTTAGTCTCATATTGGTGGAGCAACGCCAGGAAGTTGATTGCCAATATCGCAGAACCGCCCAGGCTGGTAAACAGCATGACGGAAATCTTGAGCAGAATAAACGACATCATCCCACCGGCGACCACACCCACAATCGCCCCGGCCCAGATATATTGTTCCGGCAGGCCGAATGCATACCAGAGACCGCCTGTCAGCACTCCGCCGGCGGCAGCACCGAGAATGGAGACGCACCATTTGACCAGGCTCATCGACAGCACCGCAAACAAGATAACACCCATGATGCCACCCATCAACTGGCTGCCGAATTTCTGGCCGGCCATAATCCCCAGAAACATGCCAATCAGGGCAAAAGCGATAACCACCAGGATTCGGAAGATTCTCCATCCGTACAGCAAATAGACCATGCCGAAGGATATCCCGACAACAGCCTGAAGCCAGGTGAGATTGGTAATCTGTTCCCAGACAAAATTCAATGCCGGGTCCACACTGAAGTTGGAAGACGTCGTTTCCGGCGCTGTTTCAGCAAGCAGCCATGGAATCATTTTTTCTTTCCTTTCGATTGATCAATCATGCCGGATTTCTTTTTTCTCGTATCCGGGCATAACGCCAGGTCCACAAGAGTACCAAATGCAACTACAATCAATGCAACAATCGCCAAAACCTCGGCCTGCTGGATTACATAATCGATGGGCTTGGCGCCTTTATATAACAATAACAGCAGCAGGCCAAGTGCAATCCAACTGACTCCGACCACTGCACACCCGAGGGCGCACACGCCGCGAGGCATCGCAAAACCAACCCCTAAAACCACCAGGATAGCGATGACGGCAGCCGTGTAGCCCACACTGCCCAGTGACTTGATAATCTGGATGCTTTTTTGACACGCATAGCGGGCATAGGTTTCAAGTACGGTCAGACTCTGGACCACATCGGGCGGAGCGTCTTTGGACAGTTCTATTTTTGGGGTATCTTCCCAGGTTTTGGCTTCTGCCAGCGTCGGCCAGGCAATCAGGACATTGACTATGACGGCCGCCAGTACCGCTACCATGAATACGACGACCGTTTTTTCGATGAACAGGGCTATAAAACCGCCAATCACCGCAAAACCAATGAGTATGTATATCTGTTTATCCGTACAACAACTGGCCAGGGTATATCCCACTCCAGCGCCGGCAAAGGCAGCCAGAATCCTGAGCCATTTCAGGCCGCCCGCNNAGTCCTATCCAAATCAGAATAAAGCCTACTCCAATCAACACTACTGGAGATAACTGATAGACAGCATCCTGAAATTGTCTTAAAAACGTATCCATAAACTCCTGACAATATTTCCTTTGCAATCATATCGTCAGGTTGTTTATTTTAACATTAATAATCTGGGTGCACGTCCCCTATTCTGCCCATTTTTACTATTAAAAATTCTATTTTATGGCAGCGACAGCTCTATGAACAAAATCACTCAGGGAATTTCTAATCCATGAGCTTCCATAAGGTCTTTGTCGTATAGGATGGATTTGGCTGGACCATCTGCAACGATGCGCCCGTGGTCCACAACAATAACCCGACTGGATACCGCTGCGGCAAATCGCATATTGCAGGTAGCAATGATGAGTGTTTGGGGTAAGCGGCCAAGGACCTCTTCCAATCGCTTGCGATTACGTGGATCGAGACTGCCATCCGGCTCATCAAAAGTAATAATCTGCGGAGCCATTGAAAGTACCGTTGCAATCGCAGCGGCCCGTTTCTGACCGGCGGACAGATGATGCGGAGCTTTTTCTGCCAGCGCCGTTAAGCCAACGGTTTCAAAAGCTCGGTCAACATTGTCTTTGACCTGCTGAGGGGGCAGGTTCATGTTCAGCGGTCCGAAAATAACATCTTCAAAAAGCGTGGGCATGAAAAGCTGGTCGTCGGGATTCTCGAGGCAGCAGCCAAGCTTCGCACGAATCTGTTTCAATGTACGACTGCACAGTTCCATACCATCGATGAGTACCGTTCCTTTTCCGCGGATGAATCCGGCCATGGCCAGCAGCAGAGTTGATTTTCCGGCACCGTTGGGGCCGATAAGTGATACCCTTTCGCCATGTTGAATGGTTAGGTTAATGGAATCCAGGGCCATGGTGCCATCCGGATAGACATAGGAATAATTACTGATTTCTATTGCCTGATTCATTCTTCCATCCTATCAAGACATTGGTGTGAATCATTGTAACGTCCTGTAACCTTGAGGTGTAGTCAGGCGCAAAAAGAAACCGCCATGCGGCATCAGACTGTGGTTGTGCCCCACGTAATGAAATCCTGATAACTTGTTTTGCTTTCTCTTTCATAGCAGTTTCCGACCCGAAACTATTTTTACATTATCGACCAAAAATACATGTTTCATAAGCCGATTTCCCCTGATTATATTATTTCTTTACCGGTTTTTCATTTTCCGTTTGTTTACAGATTTACACGCCATTCAATTCGTTCAGCCATATTCGCATAATACTATGCAAAAAGATGCATATTCCGATAAATACAAAAATGAAATATATATCCCGGCGGTTTATGCGAATCGGCTTAAGGGCATGGAATGACCCGGTGAAGCCGCGCCCCTGCATGGCCCTGTAAATACGTTCAGCCGACTCCAGACTTTGAATGAATAACGCCGCAATCATGATTGCGGCAATTCGGATTTCCTGTCTGAGGCCAAGATATCGCAATTTACGAGCCGCTCGCGCCCGAAGAATGTGGTGTACGCGATCCACCAGAACAAACAGATAACGATAAACAAAACTAAGCTGTACTATCAGTATGGATGGGCACTGCATCTGCTGAAGGCCGGCAAGCATGTCGGTAAAACGTGTCGTGCAGGTCAATGCAAACAAAGTAAGCATGGTCGCGGCAAATTTGGCCAGGATCGTAAAACATCGCATCCAGCCGCCTGATAACTGAAACGTTATATCACCCAGCCGCAGCAGATAGGGTGTCTGATCAAAGAACGGACAACTCAGCGCCAACACCAGCACAAATGGACTGACTGCAAGGATTCTGCGGGCAACAAAACCTATCGGAATCCCCGCCCATACCAGCATTCCGAACGGCGCAACGACATAACAAAAGACCACGGCCGCAGACCTGGGCGGGATGGACAATATCAGGATGGTATAAATCAGCGCCGCCAGGAATTTCACCCGGCTGTCGAGTCGATGAAAGAAACTATTCTGATTGGCATACTTGTCCAGATAGGCGTGATGCATCGGGTTGACTCTAAGCCCGTCGAGGCCGTATTAACTTTGCTGTTAACCAGATCAGGCCCATACATACTGCTGAGCCGACGATTCCGGCCACACTGGTCCAGCCGGCTGAGGCCGAGTGCAGTTCGGACGTATTGCCAAGAGAATAATCCGGCATAACGGCGATTTTGCTGTGCAATTTGTCCGCAGCATCCATACGCTGGTCTGAATTGGCAACCACAGGTTTGAAATCGGGCTGTTCGGGACGTTCCAGATAGCTCCACTCCAACCCGTCCGGTTTGTCGGAGGCCAGGAGGGAAAAACCAGCGGCGGTAATCAGGGTCATAACGGCCAGACTGATTAGGGCGCCATTGCGACTTAATACGGCTCGTGATGCGGTCAGGCCCGCGATTAAATCCGGACGGACTGAGGCCAGATAACCAAGAATTGCTACAGTGATCATCCCCTCCATGATTCCGACCAGCAAATGTACCCCTGCCATAGTTGCCAGAAACAGCACAGGCGGAATGAGCAGCACGCCCGAGATGGTCGTCTGGAGAACGACCATGGCAGAGCCTGCCAGAGCGGCAATAACACAGGCCACAATCGCCCCGGCAAGGTAACGTGATTTATTTTGCATATTGCCTGCTGCCAGACGATAGACATAATACCCGATATAGCTTGGAATAATTGCGATATTGAGCAGATTACAGCCAATTGCCAGCAGACCGCCGTCTTGAAATAAAAGGCATTGAATAATCACAACCGAGGACAATACCACCGCCGCCAGATGAGGTCCCAGTATCACCGCCAAAAAAACCGCCCCGATCAAATGGCCGCTGGTACCCGGCATCAGCGGCAGTTGGAAATTGACCATCTGGGCGGCAAATACAAACGCTCCCAGAACACCCATCACTGCAGCTTTTTCCGATACGATGTCCTGACGGATTGATTTACAAATCCACCCCAGCACTCCCCCTGCAATTCCAATCGATACTCCCGCAACGGGAAAGGAAATCAATTCATTGGCCATGTGCATATTTAGTGGTCCTTTATCGAATC
>DLFY01000334.1:0-1716 GCA_002482415.1 Phycisphaerales bacterium UBA7708 | reverse complement strand
CGACTATCCCTGTTATGTATTCGATATATATTGCGCATACCTATTATATATATGCGCATAAAATAAGCTTTTGTTTGAGCTTGTCAACCTGAATTTTAAAGATTATTATCTGCTGAATCTTTTATATGGAGTCCGAATATGTCCCAAATTGAACGCATTGGAATTTCAGTAGAAACGGATCTATTAAAGCAGTTTGATGAGTCGATAGCTCAAAAAGGCTACCCGAACCGCTCAGAGGCAATTCGGGATCTGATTCGTCTGGCCTTATCCCGGCAGCACCTGCAGAATCCAGACAACTCTGCGGTTGCAGGCATTTTTCTGGTTTATGATCATCATACGAATGGATTAAATCAAAAATTGAATGATATGCAGCACAGTCAGTTTTACCATGTAATTGCTTCAACGCATGTGCATTTAGACCATCATCATTGCCTTGAGGTGATTATTCTCAAGGGCAAAACCGGGGAAATCCAAAAACTGGCCGACAGCCTGACCAGCGTTAAAGGGGTCAAAATCAGTACAGTGAACATGATGGCTGTGCAGGCGGATGACCACCACCATTTTCATACAGACTAAAAAAACTTACTTCATTCGACCCGCGTCTTTGAGCAGTTTGTACTCGACGCTGTCCACGAGGGCTATCCAGCTTGCTTCCATGATATTCTCGGAAACGCCAACAGTGCCCCACAGGCCATCCTGGTCCCGGTTTTCGATGACTACGCGAACGCGAGCCGCGGTCCCGGCCCGGGCATTGACCACACGGACTTTGTAGTCAATCAGGCTCAGGGTTTTGAGATTGGGATAGAACGGCTCAAGCGCCTTTCGCAGCGCCCCATCGAGGGCGTTAACCGGGCCGTCGCCTTCACTGACGACATGGACCGTTTTGCCATCCACGCTCAATTTTACGGTTGCCTCGGTCACAATCCTGCCTTCGGGCGATCGTTCGATATCAATGTGATATTTCTGCAATTCAAAGCAGGGCTTGTAATCGCCGAGTGTTTTATGGATTAACAAGTCAAAGCTGGCCTCGGCGGTTTCAAACTGATAGCCTTCATTCTCGAGGTCCTGGACACGCTGGAGAATTTTACGGGCCACGACCTTATCGGAAACCAGCTTTTTCTTTTCGAGCTTATCCAGCACATTCGAGGCTCCGGACAGTTCGGAAATCAGGAATTTGCGGGAATTGCCAACCGCTTCCGGATCGATCTGCTCGTAGGTTTTCTGGTTCTTGCGCAGGGCATCGATATGCAGTCCGCCCTTGTGCGCAAAGGCACTTTCACCCACATAGGGCATGTTGTTGACGGGCGACATATTGGCCACTTCGAACACAAAACGCGACAGTTCGGTGATGGTTTTAAGTTTTTCCGTCCCGACGGTATCAAAGCCCATCTTGAGGGTCAGATTCGGAATGATCGTGCACAGGTTGGCGTTGCCGGTGCGTTCCCCGAGGCCGTTGATGGTGCCCTGAACATGCCTGGCCCCGGCCCGTATTGCCGCNNGAATTGGCCACCGCACAATCCGTATCATTATGGCAATGAATGCCGATTTCCACGCCGGGCAGCGCCTTGACCACGGCAGAGGCGATTTCATAGACTTCATGGGGCAGTTTGCCGCCGTTGGTTTCGCACAGGACCAAACAGTCCGCTCCCGCTTCGGCAGCCGCCTGAAGTACCTTAATCGCATATTCCGGATTGGCTTTATAGCCGTCAAAAAAAT
>DLFY01000157.1 GCA_002482415.1 Phycisphaerales bacterium UBA7708 | reverse complement strand
CCAGAACCTGCACATCCCGAGATTCCAGGATATGCTTTTTAACGGCCGGTTTAATATCCAGTTTCCCTATCGCCTTTTCCGCCTGCTCCCAGAGCCGCTGCCGTTTCTTGTCCGTGTCGGCCAGGAACAACTCTGTCACCAGTTCCTGCAATCGCTGCAGGGCCATCGTATCCAGATTTTGGTAATAATTGGATATAATCTTTTGCTGATATTTACTGTACTNNNNGTCATTTTTCAAGGCATCTCTCCAAAATCGTCAAATGCCGATAAAATCCTGTAGCATTTCCATTGAAAACCGCTATTTTTTTGTTATAGTAGTTCCTACATTGTGAATTAAATCACATTTATTGTTCCACAAGGAACAATACGAACCCGAAAACTACTACATTAGCTAAGAAATTATGGAAATTAAACCTTTTTGTGCTTACCGATTTGATGGATCGGTTACCGGTAACGCAGGGCAGTGTATCGCCCCGCCGTATGATGTGATTGACTCCAAACTCCAACAGGCCCTTTACGATGCCAACCCGTACAATATCGTCCGGGCCATCCTCGGCAAAACCACGCCAGCGGATACTCAGACAGACAATCAGTACACCCGCGCCCGCGAGTATCTGGATAAAGCCGTTGCTGACGGTGCCTTGAAGCAGGATCCCCAAAAGGCTGTTTACGCCTATGTTCAGGATTTTGCGATTGGCTCCAAGACATATCGCCGCAGCGGCATTATCGCCCTGGGCAAGATTGAGCCGTTCGGCAAAGGCGTCCAGCCTCACGAAAAGACACTCGACGGCCCCAAGGCCGACCGCCTGCGCCTGACTCGGGCCACCGCGTCTCAGTTCGGCCAGATTTTCATGCTGTACGATGATCCCCAAAAGACCGCTGAAGCCATTATCAAAAAGGCATCCGCCAGTCATCCCGTACTGGATCACACCGACAACGAAAATGTCCGCCACCGCGTCTATATGATCACCCAGCAGGATATGATCAAGACCTTTGCGGACATGATTCAGACCCGTAAAACAATCATCGCCGACGGCCACCACCGCTACGAAACAGCCCTGAACTACTGGAAGCAGACCGGCCACCCGGATGCCCAGTACCTGATGATGACCTTTGTCAATATGCACAATGAAGGCCTTGTCATTCAGCCGACCCATCGCCTGATTAACGATGTGAAAAATTTCTCCATCGACAAGCTGATGTCGGAACTGAAAAGCGAGTTTGACCCCATCGTCAAATTTGATTTCACCGATGAAAAGTCCAAAGCCAAAGCCAGACAGGCCATGTTCAGCCGGATGAATCAGGCCGGCAGTGAAGACAAAAACATCTTCGGCATTTACGCCGCCAACAATGCCTTTTACGCCGTAACCCTCAAAGACACCGCGGCCATGAAAAAAATCGCCCCGGCCATGAGCGACGCCGCCCGCGGCCTGGATGTCAATGTCCTGCATCTGCTGATTCTCGAAAAGCACCTCGGTATTGGCGACAAGCAGCTTGCCGAAGAAAGCAACATCGAATACATCAAAGATATCGGCGATGCCATCGACCAGTCGATTCATAAAGTGGACAGTGGCCATTGTCAGGCCGTGTTCTTCGTCAATCCCACACGGATTGACCAGGTTCAGGCCGTCGCCGCCGCCGGTGAAAAAATGCCGCAGAAATCGACCTTCTTCTATCCCAAGGTCTTTTCCGGCGTCACCATTAACAGATTACCCATCGCCCCGATGGAACCGTACGATAACCGTCCTCTGACACAATGTATTGGAAAGGAGTAACTCATGGTTGACTGGAAGAATCCGCCGAAATTATTTATCCCCGGACCGGTACACGTGCTGCCGGAAGTGCTTCAGCAACTGGCTCGTCCCACCATGGGACACCGCAACAAGGAATACGCTCAGCTTCACAATGAAACCATTGCGATGCTCAAGCAGCTTTTATTCACCGAACAGCATGTCTTTCTGGTCACCTCATCGGCCTCAGGCATCTGGGAAGGCGCCATCCGCAACTGTGTCGCCAAGGATGAAACCGTACTGGCCTGCGGCTGCGGCGCCTTCAGCGATAAATGGGGCAGCGTCGTCAAGTCCTGCGGACGCAATGTGGACCTGCTCAAGGTCGAATGGGGCAAACCCAATACGCCCGAAGCCATCGACGAAAAATTAGCCACCGGCAAATACGCAGCCATCACTCTGGTCTATTCCGAAACCAGCACCGGCCTGGCCAACCCCGTCTATGAAATCAGCGACATGATGAAGAAGAAATACCCCAACGTGATGGTCTTCGTGGACTCCGTCAGCGCCATGGTCGGCATGCCGATTCATTTCGATAAACTCGGCTGGGACGTGACCTTCGCCTCCGTCCAGAAAGCCTTCGCCATTCCGCCGGGATTCACCGTGGCCGCCGTCAGCAAACGCGCCATCGAAAAGGCCAAGACCGTTCCCGAACGCGGCTATTATTTCGATTTCGTCGATTTCGCCAAGAATAATGAAAAAGACAATACCCCGACGACGCCGTCCATCCCGCACATTGCCGCCGTCAATTTCCAGGCCGCAAAGCTGCTCAAGGAAGGCATGGAAAACGTCTGGAAACGCCACAAGGAAATGGCCGATTATTGCCGTGCCTGGGCCAAAAAGAATTTCGACCTGTTCTGCGAAGAGAAATACTGCACCAACACCCTGACGACCATCAAGAACACCCGCAATATCGATATCTCCGCACTGAACAAGGCCCTGCAGGCCAAGCACAACCTGATTATCAGCAATGGTTACGGCGACCTGAAAGACAAGACATTCCGCATCGCTCACATGGGCGATATCACCATGAAAGACCTCAAAGAGGTGCTCGGCTGGATTGATGAAGAAACCAAATAAATCCTGTCGATTCGATTGAGTCCTGAAGGCCTTTGGCAAATTGTCCAAAGGCCTTTTTTCTTGCTTGACAGCTCCGCACAAAATGCACAAACTACACAGATGGAACTTGGACAAAGACCTCTTTTACGAGAAAAACGATGAAGATTGTAGCCGACCAGAATATCCCGTTTGTAGAACCGTGTTGTGCCCATCTGGGCCAAGTCAAACTCTGCCCCGGGCGAAAAATCACCCCCGACCTCGTCGCCGATGCCGATGCCCTGCTGGTCCGCAGTGTCACTCAGGTCAACAGCGCCCTCTTGACCGGCAGCCGGGTCCGCTTCGTTGCCACCGCCACCATCGGCTTCGAACACATCGACCGGGACTATCTGGCTCAGCACGGCATCGGATTTTCCTCCGCCCCCGGCTCCAACGCCAACAGCGTCGCCGAATACATCACCGCCGCCCTGCTGGCACTCGGCAAAAAACACAAATTCCACCTGGCCGGCAAAACCATCGGTATCGTCGGCGTCGGCAATGTCGGCTCCCGCGTCGCCAAAAAATGCGATGCGATGGGCATGACCACCGTCCTGAACGACCCGCCGCTGGCCCGCCAGACCGGCGACCCCAAATATCGCCCTATCGATGAGGTCTTCAACTGCGATTTCGTCACCCTGCACACCCCGCTAACCCGCGAAGGGCAGGATAAAACGTATCATCTGGCCGATGCAGCCTTTTTCGCCCGGCTCAAAAAAGGAGCATTCTTCCTGAATACCTCCCGCGGCGGCGTCATGGATACCCACGCCCTCAAAAAGGCCATGCACGTAAAACACCTCGCCGGCGTCGTGCTCGATGTCTGGGAAAACGAACCCAATATCGACGGCGACCTGCTGGCCCGTGTCGATTTATCCACCCCGCATATCGCCGGCTATTCCTTCGACGGCAAAGTCGCAGGCCTGATGATGATTTACGAAGCCCTGTGCAAATTCTTCAATCTCAAAACCGCCCACACCATCGCCGATTTCCTCCCGAAACCGCAGGTCCCGGAAATCCGTCTGACCACCGACCAGCTCAAACAGTTCGAGGAACAGATCATTCACGATGTTGTCCAGTCGATTTACGTCATCAACCGCGACGACTTCAACACCCGCGAAATCCTGCTGCAGGAATCCACCAAACGCGGCGAGTTCTTCGACATGCTCCGCAAAAACTACCCCGAACGTCGGGAATTCCAGAATACCAAAGTCTTTGTGCCGGACACCCGCAGCTCGCTGGCCCGCAAACTGGCCGGAATCGGTTTTCAGATATGTCAGGGATAACACCATCCATCCTTCGCTGGCCCTCCGGCACGCTGGATTTTTCCTCCGGCTGTCTCATCATGGGCATTCTCAACGTCACGCCCGATTCGTTCAGTGACGGCGGGCAATTTCTGTCCGCAGACAAAGCCGTTGACCACGGCCTGCAGATGCTCGCCGACGGTGCCGCCATCATCGATATCGGCCCCGAATCCACCCGTCCCGGCTCCCTGCCCGTCGAGCCAGCCGAGCAGATTCGCCGTGCCATCCCCGTCATCAAGGCCCTGCGAAAACAGACCAATGCCCCCATCAGTATCGACACCGCCCATCCCGACGTCGCCGCCGCCGCGCTGACCGCGGGAGCCTCCATCATCAATGATGTCACCGCCCTTTCGTGCCCGCAAATGGCTGCCCTGGCCGCCGCCAGGCAAGTCCCCGTCGTATTAATGCACGCCCAGGGCACCCCCGCAACCATGCAGCACAATCCGCACTATGCCGACGTCGTCGCGGAGGTCAAAGATGTCCTGCTTGCGCGTGCCGCTGTTGCCCAACAGGCCGGCATCCCCAAAGAACGAATCCTTCTCGACCCCGGCATCGGTTTTGGCAAGACCACCGCCCACAACCTGACGCTGCTCAATCACCTCGACGCACTGACCGCCGCGGGCTTTCGAGTCCTCGTCGGCACCAGCCGCAAACGCTTCATCGGCCAGCTTACCGGCAAAGACACCCCCGCCGACCGCCTCTACGGCACCGCCGCCACCGTCGCATTAGCCATCGCCAAAGGCGCCTCCATCGTCCGCGTCCACGATGTCGCCCAAATGGCCGATGTTGTCAAAATCGCCAACGCCATCGTCAGGGCCTGAGCATGAGCATCGTTCGGGCCTATCTGGATATTGAGACCACCGGCTGCAGCCGCACCCACCACGCCCTGACCGTCATCGGCGTGGCCGTCGAAAAAGAGGACATCATCACCCCCTTCCAGCTCGTCGGCCCGCAGATTACAGACCTTGCCCTGTCCGACATCCTGTCCGGCGTCAACATCCTGTACACCTACAACGGCCGCCGTTTCGACCTGCCATTCATCAAACACAGCCTCGGCATGGACCTCGAGCGACAGTTCAAGCACCGGGATTTGATGTACGACTGCTGGAGACACAAGCTCAAAGGCGGCCTCAAGGCCGTCGAAGTCAAGCTGGGAATCGCCCGCCAGTCCAAAGGCATCGACGGCTGGATGGCCGTTAAACTCTGGTGGGATTATATCAACAACAACGACCTCACCGCCCTCCAGATCCTGCTTATCTACAACCGCGAAGACGTCGTCAATCTCCAAACCCTCCGCCTCAAACTCGGCGTCGAATAACGCTCCCATCCCCCCCTGTGACCATTAAATTTTCAATAGGGTGGTCATATCCACGCGTTTTTGTTACGCCCACCCGTTTTTTTCACCATAAAATTCACGAAAGCCCTGAAGAAAAAAATATGAATTCCTTTTTCTGTTCTTCCCGCTCTTCAATTTCTCAATTCTCAATTCGCTTAATTCCCCTTCATCCAGTTGGCTGCCAGAATTTCAAAATCCGCCATGGTAATTTGCCCATCCCCATTGGCATCACAGACAGGACGATATTCTGCCTGCCCCTCCGCCGTCAGCCATACTGTCGCCATCGCCTCCAAATCCTCCACGCCAGTTCCATCCGGACACACAAAATCACCCTGCATTCCGGTTTCCCAGCTCAATCGCGGATAATTCACCTCGTCCACACACATCCGCCAGACATCATTGGAACCATTGACGGTCTCATTTGTAAAATCCCATCCCGCCGATGTAAAGGTTGAAAGCATCTTCATCTGGTCGGTCGTTTTCCCCGTCGCGCCATCGGGCTCACCCAGACCCACTCCATTCGTTTGTCCACTGGACTGCATATCCCAGAAACAGATCGTAAACGTCCAGGAATCATCCCACCCCACAAAACCGCCGACCTGATCGGTACCGCTGACGGCCCCGGCCGCATAACAGGATGTAATCGTGCTGGACCAGCCATTGTATCCGGCCAGCCCCCCCACAGAAGAAGACCCGCTGACAGCTCCGGCGGCATAACTGGTCGTAACAGAGGTGTAATCATTATACCCCACCAGCCCGCCAACGGTACTCAAACCGCTGACCGTGCCGGTCGCACAGCAGGATGTGATTGTGCCGGAAAAACTGTGTCCCACTAATCCGCCGACATAAGAAACGCCGCTGACGGCAGCATCGCTGCAAGAAGATGTGATGGCGCTGCTGTAATTTGACCCTGCCAGACCGCCAACGTTCGAGCCATTCCCGCTGACCGTACCGGTCGTGTAACAGGATATAATCTCACCTGAATAAACCTCCCCCACCAGGCCGCCAACCGTCCATGCACCGGCGACATTCACATTTTCAATCCCCAGATTCCGAACCAGCCCCCCGGTACCGACATGACCGAAAAGCCCCACATACCCCCGGGACGGAGCGTTAATCGTCAGATTCGAAAGGACATGACCATGGCCGTCAAACACACCGGAAAAAGAGTTATAATAGTCCACGCCAATAATGTTATATAAACAGCCGGACATATCGATATTCGTCATGAGCTTGAAATGGTTTTTCCAATCGCGGGAATTCGCTCCAATGGCGTTCATCTGCTGTGCTGTCCATATCAGATATGGATTCTCGGGTGATCCGCTGCCTCCGCCGTAGGACTGCTCCCAGAATAACCGGGGACAGGCCTTGTACGGCATCCACCAATCAGCCGCATCGCCATCGGTATCTGAAAAATCCCATCCGGCATCGGTAAACGTCGATACCGATTGCATCTCAACCGTTGTTTTGCCCGCGGCACCGCTGGGGTCGGGGTCGCTGCTGCCGACACCATCCATCATGCCGCTGGTCTGGGTATCCCAAAAGCAGGCCGTCAGCAATTCTCCATAAAGATGGCCCACTAATCCCCCGACCTCCACTGTGCCGCTGACCGAACCGGTCGCATAGCAGGTATTAATAGAGCCATCACAGAACCCCGCCAGTCCGCCGGTCCACTTGGGTCCATTGACGGCCCCCGCAGCATAGCAATTACTCAGCNNGGATTATAACCCACCAGCCCGCCCGCAGAATACTCGGACGCCAGAACGGATACAGCAGCATAACAGGAGGCAACTGCTCCCACATTTCTTCCCGCCAGTCCGCCCACATCGAAACTGCCGCTTACTGATCCGCTTGCATAGCAGGATAAAATCGTTCCCCTATTGACAGCCGTCAATCCGCCAACAACACTCCTCGCGGAAACTGTGATATTATCAACACCGAGATTCTGTATCAACGCTGAATTTCCGATAAAACCAAACAGGCCGACATAATCCCGAGACGGGTCTGTATAAGTCAGATGACGGATAACATGTCCGCCGCCGTCGAAGGTGCCGGCAAAGGGGGTTGTCTCATTTCCAATAATGTTATACTGCGTACCGGTATAAGCAGACATATCAATATCCGCCATCAGGTTATATATTTTCCCCCATTCGCCGGGATAGATGCCAATCGCGTTCATCTGTTGGGCTGTCCGGATTTGATACGGGTCCGCAACCGTCCCGCTGCCCCCGTCAAATGGAAATTCCCAGGCCAGTTTGGGGTAATGATTAACCGTCATCCACCAGTCGGCCGCATCCCCATCCGACTCGGTAAAGTCCCACCCTGCATCGATAAACGTGGCCAGCATCTGCATTTCGGCGGTTGTTTTGCCTGTCGTACCACTTGCAGAACCGCTGCCGACACCATTGCCTTGTCCGCTGGTCTGCATATCCCACAAACAGCCGCTGATTGACTTGCTGTTATGTCCCACCAGCCCCCCTGTTTCGGATGGGAATGCTCCGGAGACAAAACCAGTCGAATAACAGTCTGTCACCGTGCCGGCTGAATTATACCCTACCAGGCCGCCGACATACGCCTCACTGCTGACTGAACCGACGGCATAACAGGTCTTGATCGTACCATCATTTTTGCCCACCAGCCCCCCGACATAAAAGGAATACAGCGTCGTACTGACCGATCCGCCCGCATAACAGCCCGTGATCGTACCGGCCCAGTTATTCAATCCCACCAGCCCGCCGATCATATCCTTATGACCGCTGACCGAACCGATGGCATAACAGGCCGTGATGGTGCCGGAATTGTGAGTCCCCACCAGGCCGCCGACGTAATAGTGTCCCTCCATCGTGACATTCTCCACGCCAAGATTTCGAATGACCGCATTCTGAGTATATCCGAACACACCGACGCAATTGACAGATGCGGCGGTTGTAAAGGTCAGGTTGCGGATGACATGCCGATTGCCATCAAATGTGCCGGCAAACGCATTGTCCCACCCCGTACCGATGATATGATATTGTGTACCTGTATAAGCTGACATATCAACATCGGCCATCAGCTTGAAATGTTTGCCCCAGTCCGCAGGATTGGCACCAACGGTATTCATCTGCTCAGGCGTCCATATCTGATAGGGATCCCCCACCGTCCCGCTGCCGCCGCCGTAGGAGGCCGCATGAGTGATTGAAGAAACGAAAAGAACCAGAACAATGATAAACGATTTAAACATGGTATTCATCGCACACCTCCTGAAAAGAACGGATTGAAAGGATGTAAAAATTAAACAGGTCTGCCAGACAGGGATTCTTATCAGCCCGCCGGGCTGATTGACTCCAATCCAAACATATAGGATAGGTTATCATCACGATACTCCAGGAAAGACATTATTATAGTCCTATAATATCCATTTGCAATCGGTATATATACCCATTCTGAACAGGAGACCTTACGGATAAACAACTTAACACGATGTGATTTTGTCCATATTCTCCTATCGCTTGAGTCTGCCAATGTCCGCAAACAGCCGTATTTGACACAATCGACGTGATTTCTCCTCCACAACTTCACACTCTGAATCTCATTAAATCCCACCTCACTTCCAACTTTACACTGCGAATCCTTATATTCTCAATCCACTGCCCTGCAAACCATGCATGCTGATAATATACATTGCAATCTTTCATTGTTTTAGTACATTATCAGCGGTCTAAACTGTTTGAATAATTTGGAGTAAACCTGAATATGTTAAAAAAAACAAATAAAACAAGGGGACAAATAGAATCTGAAATCAGCGAGGCCTTTATAAAATTCGAAAAAGAATACATGGGCAGAGGTCCGAATGAAACGAAAACTTTCATTATTGACGACATGATTCTGGTAAGACATCGCGGTGTTTTAACACCAGCCGAAAAACATTTAGCAAAAGGACCAGATCCCCAAAAAGGCTGTGCATTAATTAAACAGGTCCGTAAAGAGTTGATTGAAAATGCAAGATCGTTACTGGAAAATTTAATTCACGATATTCTGGGGAATATAAAACCTGTAAGTATGCATATGGACATAAGCACTCTCACAGGAGAAAAAATTATTATTTTTACCTTTGAAAAAACCATAAAGATTGAATCCGAAGAAGACCTACATAGTCCTTTAAGAATGAAATGAACAGCGATAGTGCCACGTATTTCTGACACTCAACCAGCTATTTTTCTTTTGCTGCGAACAAGCAGAATCACTGAAATTATATTGCCATTCAGAAAAATACCTATATAATCATCATTCAGTGTGTAAGGACGCTTGAGAAGGGACAATAATATTGTCTGTTCAACAAGACGCGGCCGGAAAGCATTTTAAATACCGGGATTATGCTCTGCCTTAATGAGCAGCTTGTAAGTTGTCGATGGTCTGATGTAATCAACAGATGATCCGAACGAAGTATAGGCCAGTTGAGTAACCGTAAGCTTACTCAACTGGCCTTTTTTGTGAAGTTGAACACGTATATGCATAACCTCGGCGTTTTTCTGGCGTCGCCCGGATCGCCGCAGGTTTGGTTTTGTATACAAGAATCTGCTATGCTTAACAAAAACGTGCATCATTATTTTGCGGTGGAACAATATGAAAAACAAAAACGCGATACTGGATAAAATTAAACTGTCCGATGAGATTAAAGAGATTATCCTAAAATCTCCATCGTGTATATTTTTAAATACAAGAGATGAAATACTCTCATTGGCCATGAGCAATCAGCTCCACGGGGAATTTGAAGTCGCTTATGATGTCCCTGGGCACGGCAGGATTGTTGAGGCAACCGTCACTAAGTGCACAAACGGTTTAGCCGTTAATTATCCCACACCGTATATGCGTCGTCGAGATCCGGAGTGCATGACTGTAGCCGACCCGAAGCAAACCGATAAAATACGGTACACAGACCAGTTTGGAGTGCCTTTTGATTCAGTGCGACTGGAAACGTTTGACTGGCTCAAGCAGCAGAATCTTGCCGTCATGTTTTTTGTTTTGGGCGGATACGGCCCGGAAACAGGCCGCGGTGCAATGCTGATAGCCCCTGACAATGCGGGATTCTTTATTGGTGGCCTGGCAGATCTTCAGGGAATGGTTCCGGCGGAATCCATCCCTGAACAGTTTCACATCCGCAGTGCAATTTACCTGGCCCCTCCTTTCAGACATACCCATTTTAACGGCAAACAGGTGGTGGTGCATAATCGTCTCAACGAAATGCACGAGGTGTTTTCCTATAATTTATATCCTGGTCCAAGCGCTAAAAAAGGCGTTTACGGCGTACTCCTTTCCATCGGTGAAGATGAAGGCTTGCCAACACTGCATGGCTCAACGGTTCAGTTGGTGACACCCTATGATAATATCACAACCATTATGCATGAAGGGGCCAGTGGCGGCGGCAAAAGTGAAATGCTGGAGCACGTTCATCGCGAAGAAGACGGGCGTCTGCTTGTCGGCAAGAACAGTGTAACCGGAGAAAAACGGTATTTGGCGCTGAATCAGGCCTGTACGCTTCGGCCCGTTACAGATGATATGGTTCTGTGCATGCCTGCGATAAAAGATAAAGAGTATCTTTGGGCCAAGGATGCCGAGCAGGCATGGTTTGTCCGCGTCAACCATATCAGAAACTATGGAACAGATCCTTATCTTGAAAAGGCGACAATCCATCCCAAAGAGCCTTTGATTTTCCTGAATCTGCGGGGTGTGCCTGACTCAACATGCCTGATCTGGGAACATACTGAAGATAAACCCGGAATCCCATGTCCCAATCCCCGGGTCATAATCCCCAGGCAATTGGTTGCGGGTGTCGTCAATACCGAAGTGGAAGTCATGATTCGCAGCTTTGGGATAAGAACCCCCCTGTGCACGAAGGAAAAACCCAGTTATGGCATTGCCGGCTATCTGCACATCCTGCCGGCCAGCCTGGCCTGGCTATGGCGGCTGGTTGCACCGCGGGGTCATGACAATCCCAGTATTACCGAAACCCAGGGAATGACCAGTGAAGGAGTCGGTTCATACTGGCCTTTTGCAGCGGGACGAATGGTGGACCATGCCAATCTGCTGCTCAGACAAATTCAAAACACACCAAAAGTCCGGTACACGCTTTCTCCCAATCAGCACGTTGGAGCCTGGTGGGTCAGCTTTATGCCGCAATGGGTCTCGCGCGAATACCTGGCACGACGGGGCTACGCAAAATTTCTGCCTGAACAGGTTGTCCCGGCACGATGTCCCCTGCTGGGATACACATTAAATTCCATGCAGATTGAGGGAACCATGATTCCGAAATGGTTTTTGCAGGTTCAAACTCAGCCGGAAGTCGGCGAAGAAGGGTATGATCATGGGTCCCAAATCATGCAAGACTTTTTCGAGCGTGAATTACATAAATTTCTTCATCCCGATTTAGACCCGCTTGGAAAACAGATTATAACCTGCTGCCTTGACAAGGGAACAGTTCGGGATTACGACACGCTGCTGTACGATATATTCGTATAAGCAAATAAAGCGATTCAAGGTGTTAGCGTCGTGTGTCGCTGATCTTTTAAAATATACCCAACAGGTTTGATTATTCCGCGAGTCAAAGAACAAGTGGCCAAAGCCGCTGTACTTAGCCGCAGCGAGCCGGGATGGAATCATGCGCCTATACCTTGTTTTCCATGGAAATGCAGGCTTGGGAAATTCCCGTGTTTCCTGGTTAATTTCTGGAAGTTTCATTACAGTAAATGCGAGTTGAGCCAATGAAAAAATGGATTGTTTTGCTTGCCGGCATGTGCCTGCAGACGGTTTTAGGAGGTGTTTATGGGTGGAGCGCCTTTGTGCCCTCACTGACCAGAGATTATGGATTGGGAATGGGACAGACCGGATTCATTTTCGGTATTACAATTGCCGTGTTTACTATCACCATGATACCCGCAGGGAAACTGTTGCCCCAATATGGCCCCCGCCTCGTCGCATCAGCGGGAGCATTGTTATACATGGCCGGTTATATTCTGGCCTCAATGTCCAACGGCAATTACTTCATGATTCTCACCAGCATTGGCATTATCACGGGTGCCGGGATAGGGGCTGGCTACGTATGCCCGCTGACAACGGGGATGAAGTGGTTCCCGGACAATAAAGGCCTGGTTATAGGTGTATCAGTGGCGGGTTTCGGCGGCGGAGCCGTTATTATGAGTCATCTCGTTCGATATCTGCTCATCCACTGTGAATACAGCGTGCTGCAGACGTTCCGCCTGATCGGACTCGGGCTGGGCAGCATAGCCATGGTTGCAAGTCTTCTTTTGGATGAACCCGAAAATAACCGAAAACACATCGACGACAACAAAAAAATACAACCTGTCGCTTTCCATTTGTTTTCAAAACCATTTTTGCTGCTTTGCGCGGGAATGTTTACCGGGACTTTTGCGGGCCTGTTGATTATCGGGAATCTAAAGCCGATTCTGTTAGGTTCGGGATTGGATATTCATTCGGCCACATTGGGCATTTCTTTCTTTGCGGCGGGTAATGTACTGGGCCGCATCTTCTGGGGACAGATTCATGACAGACTGGGCATCCGGCATACCATACTGTTATCCCTGGCCTGCATGGCGATATCCTCTATCCTGCTCGTTTTGAAAATGTCCGCAGTGCTCTTATTCGCAGTTGTCATAATCATCGGCATCAGCTTTGGCGCATGCTTCGTTGTCTATGCTTCCACGATAGTCAAGTACTACGGTATGGAGCTGTTTCCCTGTCTTTATCCGATATGCTTTCTCGCCTATGGCATGGCAGGAATTCTCGGCCCGACCATTGGAGGCAAATTGGCCGACATAACCGGCGCCTTTCACAGCGGAATCATTCTGAGCGCCTTGCTTGTCTGTGCTGCTTTTGTACTGAATGCAATCGGCCTGCATTTAGCTCACCCCCCCCGAAACAAAGCGTGTTTGTTGGACTGCATAAAAGGAATGGCACCTATGAAAAGAGCTGTTTTTCTTGACAGGGACGGGACATTAATAGAAGATCGCGGTTATATTAAAACATCTGACAATGTAATCTTTTTCAACCAGACTTTCGATGCGTTGTTGAAACTTCAGAATGCTTATGAATTGTTCATTATTACAAATCAATCCGGGGTTTCAAAAGGCCTGATTAGTCTGGATGAGGTCAAGACTGTCAATCATTACATCCTGCATCAATTACAGAAAAAAGGCATCCAAATCGCAGATATTTTTGTATGTCCTCATGCCAGGGAACAGCAATGTCAGTGCATGAAACCCAAATCCTTCTTTTTAGAAAAAGCCGCAGCAGCCTTTAATATCGATCTGCAGAATTCATTCAGCATCGGAGATCATCCATGCGATGTTGAACTTGCCGAAAATGTCGGGGGAACAGGCATTTACCTGCTTACCGGACATGGCAAAAAGCACGTCAATGAACTTCCAGAGCACTGCCTGATTGTGCCCGATATCAACGCAGCCGCAGACCTGATCCTCTCCGGAAAAAGCATTAATCAATCGAATCCCTCATCTGTCGCCATAAACCATGCAGCCGAATTAATTCGGAATGGCGGCGTTGTCGCCTTTCCAACCGAGACGGTGTATGGGCTTGGTGCAAATGCCCTGGATGACCGGGCGGTGGCTCGAATATTTCATATCAAAAAACGCCCCTTCTTTGACCCCTTAATCGTCCATGTTGAATCATGGCAGCAGGCACAGCAGCTTGTCCAATGTATTCCTGCTGAAGCGAGGCTTTTAACAGCACGATTCTGGCCCGGCCCACTGACCCTCGTTCTCCCCAAATCCGATCTTGTTCCGGACATAGTTACCTCCGGCCTGCCGTCTGTTGGTATTCGAATGCCCGCCCATCCAACAGCTCGCGAGTTGATCTTTTGTGCCGAAACGCCGATTGCCGCTCCCAGCGCCAATCTCTTTGGCTATGTAAGCCCTACCTGTGCGGCTCACGTTGTTGAACAGTTGGGAGATCAGGTTGACTGCATCCTGAATGGCAAAGTCTGTTCTGTAGGCATAGAATCCACGATCATCTCTTTTGTACATCATCGTCCGACCCTGTTACGTCCCGGCGGAATTACTCGAGAACAGATTGAATCTGTGATTGGTCCGGTGGATATCGCTGCACAATCAGAACAACAGCCGCTTTCACCGGGTCGGCTGGAACGGCATTATGCAACCCATACTCCGTTATTTCTATTTGACACTATTGTAACACCTCCTGCGGGCAAGCGAGTGGGGCTGTTAATGTTTCAGGCCGATGGCGTCTATTCGAATTTTGCTGCAGTGGAGATATTGACAACCAAAAATTGTTTAGTTGAAGCCGCTTCAAATCTTTATGCTGCAATGAGGCGGCTTGAAAGTCAAAACCTCGATATGATTTTTGCTGTAAATGTCCCTCAAACCGGGTTAGGAATAGCAATTAATGACAGACTCCGCCGTGCAAGCCAAAAAGGCGGAAGACATCTCATATCCAATTCTGTCAGCAATCTGGTCGATTCTGAATAAAGCGGTCTGTCCGGAACCGCGGCAAATACGGCTTCCATGCATTCTGCCGCCGCGCAAAAACATCTGCTATCGATAACACGTTTTCCCAGACAGCTTAATGGCGTCTTTGAGACGCAGGAATTGCTGCTGAAGTTCAGGATACTGCTGATGTGCCAATTCCGGTTTTCCAGCCTTGCATGCCTGTTCAATCTCAGCCGCTGCTTCGCGCAGCGCTTCGCCGCCAATATTGGCCGCCGCTCCCTTGATGCTGTGAGCTGCCAGTACCAGTGCGGCAGGGTCACAGGCATCCATGGCCGCTTTGACCGCATCAAGCTGTTTGGGAATGTCTTCCAGAAAGATATCCAGAACGACTTTGGCCGTTTCTTCGTCACCCATCAGCCGCTCCAGAAATCCTGTACGGTCATAAACCGGGGTTTGCCGAACCGCCGGCTGTTGCGCCGCAGGCGTCGCCGGAGCCAGCGGGGTTTCCGGGACGGCATCCTCGCACGGAAGCCACAAGGCCAGTTTATCGGCCAGCGTCCTGGGAGTCACCGGTTTGGTAATATAATCATCCATCCCGGCCTCGAGACACTTATCCCGGTCGCCCTGCATGGCGTGGGCGGTCATCGCGATAATCGGAATCCTGCGATTCAAGACCGTCGATTCGGGATGACGAATACGACGCGCAGCCTCAAGCCCATCCATTTCGGGCATCTGGATGTCCATCAGTACCAGGTCATAGGGAATGAATTCAAGGGCCTTGATCGCTTCAACGCCGTTGGCGGCCGCATCCGCATGAAGCCCCATCTTTTTGAGGATACCGATAGCCACCTGCTGATTGGTAATATTGTCCTCAACCAGCAGAATCCGCACCGACCGGCTCGGTATGAATTGTTCGGTTCGACTGGATGTATGGGATCTGGAAATCCCTGAATTTTTGATCCCTGTAATGGCTGTCATCAGCCTGGCATACAGCTCCGACGGACGGACCGGTTTGGTCAGACTGGCCGCAAATCCCAGTTCCGCCAGCACGCTGCTGTCTTCCTGCCGGCCCAGCGAACTCATCATCATCAGGCAAAGCCCGCTAAATCGCGGGTCCTGACGAATCGCTCGCCCCAGCATCAGGCCGTCCATCTCAGGCATCTGCATATCGGTGATAACAATCTCAAACGGGATTCCCGCCCGGTATGCCTCGTCGAGTTTCTGCAATGCCTCCGGGCCGCCTGGCGATTCTGCCGCCAGAGCTCCCCATGCGGACAGCCGTGCAGAAAGAATCTCACGGTTGGTGGCGTTATCATCCACAATCAGAATACGCTTATCCTGAATCTTCGTGCAGGTATTGCGAGGACGGTCCTGCTCGGGCTGCAGGCCAAGCTGGACCGTAAACCAGAACCTGGAGCCTTCGCCTTCTTTGCTGGTGACGCCGATTTGCCCGCCCATTTTTTCTGCAAGCTGTTTGGAAATCGCCAGCCCCAGCCCGGTACCGCCATATTTGCGGGTGGTCGAAGCATCCACCTGGGTAAACTTCTCAAACAAAGCCTCAATCTTGCCGGCCGGGATACCGATTCCGGTATCATGGATCAAAAACCGAAGCATGACCTGTTCGCCGGTTCTGGATACGGTTTCCACACGCACTGCCACTTCGCCCTGCTCCGTAAACTTGATCGCATTGCCGGCCAGATTGGTCAGAATCTGACGCAGCCGGCCCGGATCGCCATTGACATACGATGGTACGTCCGGATTGGCTGCACACACAAATTCAACCCCCTTCTCATGCGCCTTGACCGCAATCATGCCGGCAAAATCTTCCAGCACATCCCGCAGGTCAAAATCCAGGGCCTCAAGCTCCAGCTTGTTGGCCTCAATCTTGGAATAATCCAGGATATCGTTAATCAGTCCCAGCAGCGACTCGCCGCAATTCCGCACAATCTCGGCATATTGCCGCTGTTCGTCGTTCAATTCGGTATCCAGCAGCAGTCCGGTCATCCCGATGACACCGTTCATCGGCGTACGAATCTCATGGCTCATATTGGCCAGAAACTCGCTTTTGGCAATGCTGGCCGATTCGGCCATTGCCGCCATCGTGTTGGCATAGGCCGTTTGCTCTTCCAGATAATGGTTCAATCGTTCGGCTTCGGCCAGGGCATTTCGCAGATTGGTTTCAGCGCTTTTGCGGTCTGAAATATCACGACACAGACAGAACACCAGTTTCTGACCGCTGCACACGGCAACACTGCTGCTGATCTCGACATCATAGACACTGCCGTCTTTTCGACGATGCCGCGTCTCAAAATGATTGCCGGCAATTTTGATATTTCGAACGCGCTGCAATAGCTCCTGATGCGTCCATTGCATATCCCAGTCCCAGACATGCAGTTGATACACTTCCTCGAGGGGATAGCCAAGCATCTTGGCATATTGGCTGTTGGCCTCATACACCTTGCCATCCTGATCCAGAACCACAATGCCGTCAGGAGACTGTTCAAACAGCACACGCCGTCGGATGGTTTCGTCGGCCAGCGACTCTTCCGTCTGCTTGCGGGCGGTAATATCCGTAATGAAGCCTTCCAGGGCGATCACACGGCCCTCTTCATCATAGACGCCATGCCCCTGCTCCCACACCCACTTGATGGTTCCATCTTTGGCGCGGATGCAGTATTCCTCCGTCAGCCGTTCTCGATTCGCCAGCACCTTTTGCCACTTGCCCCACAGGCGCTCCCGATATTCAGGAAGAATAACATCATTAAATGACAATGCAGCATTATGAATTAATTCGGAAGCTTCGTATCCGGTTAATTCGAGACAGCCTTCGCTGACAAAATTCATCGTCCAGTTGCGATCATTTCTGCACTGATAGGACATCCCGGGCATGTTGGCCATCAGCGACGACAGCTTTCGTTCACTTTCACGAAGTGCCTGCTCGACCTGCTTGCGTTCGGTAATATCACGAACCACCGCCTGAAGGACCGGCTTTCCTTCCAGTTCAAAAACACTCAGATGAACCTCAGCGGAAAACTCCTTGCCGGTATCCAGCCGCTTGTGCATCCAGTCAAAATGGATACGGCCTTCTCGCATGGCGTCGGCGATATACCGACTGGCCAGTTCCCTCGAATCGGCTCCACAGGGTTGTTTTTCCGGCGACAATTCCGCGGGGTGATATGAACAGAACTGGTCCTTGGAGGCACACCCAAACAGAGACAGCGTGGTCTCATTGCAATCGATAAAGCCATCTTCATCAAGCAGCATGATGGCATCACCGGTTAAATTAAACAGCGAACGGTATTTCAGTTCCGACCGCTGGAGCTGATCTTCGAACTGTTTGCGGTCGGCAATAAAGCGTGCCTGCTGCAGATTCTGATAAGCACTTTTGGATAACTGGCTGGCCGTCGTAACCAGCGCCCGGCAAATCTCTTCGAACCGCTGCCGGGTCATCACCGGTACTTCGCGAAAGGCCTCGATAAAAGCTTTCTCATCCGCTCCGATCCGGCGGGCATAACCCAGCATCTGCTCTTCCGTCTGAGTCTCGTCACGCACCTGCCCAATCAGCCAGTTGGCAATATGACGCCCGCCCACGGTGATACTGGCACCGCCATCCCACAATCCCCCGCTCAGGCACGGCTGAACGATAGGACCATCGGGATTATGCTTGCCAAGGCAGGCATCCGAATGCATGCAGTTTTTCAAGCCCAGTTCGGTTTTACGAATAATAGTGCTGCACAACCGACAGAAATTGCTGGGACGCGTAATGGGCCTGCCGTCGGGGTAAGTTATGACCGATGCCACCCCGGCAGCCGTTGCAAAATCATCTTGTATCCGCTGGATTTCATCGATATTAAACAGGTCGTCAAATACAACATTGTCAGAATTATCCTGCGGCTGGGTCAGCAATGCGATTCGCTTTTCCAGTGACCGTTCCGTATCTTTACTGCGTTTAATATCAAGATAAACAATAAGTCCAATCAGCCCCAGAAACACACCGCACAGTCCCACTGCCCCGGCCATCTGACGCCGAATATTGGCCTGCGCTGCGATTTTTGCCGTATCCAGCGGTATCCCCACCAGGTCAATGGAAACCTCGCCAACCGTGCGTCCAAAGCCAGCGGTGTCCCCATAACGGGACACCATACTGGCCGGTGCCTCGCTGGGCTGGCCATGACATCGCAGACAACCGCTTTCAAATCGCCGCGGCAGTGCGCGGACATAATACGTCTTGCCCTCATGAATGAGCGTTCCGCTCCAGAGTTCCGCCTTGGGATTATTTCGAAAATAGCCGATGATTTCCGCTTCCTGCTCCGTGGCAATATTGGCCGGATTGCGGGGGTTGGTCGATGGAAACCGCAGCAGGTACTCGGGAAACTCTTTACGCACACTGTCAAACACACTGCGGGCGACAAACGATGTGGACATGGCTTCGGCGATGAATTCGTCCGGGGCGACTCGTTTTTCCATCTCCGGGCGCACATGCTGACCGATGTATTTACGAATTGAGGTATCAAATGCTGCTCCCAGCCGGGCCTGCTGGTCGGACATTTCTTCAATATGCTGATTGGTCCAGTGCCGCGTCTGCAGCAGAACAAGGCTCAGAAAAGCAATCCCCAGCAGCCCCAGCATAACCAGCATGGCTGTCATTTGTTGCTGACGTCGTTTTCTTATGTCAGATGATGAGGATTGACTCATCAAAATAATCCTTTGTCTGCGGCAGGTGTTATTGCCTTGCTTTGAAACATTCAGTGCTCCAAAACAACCATTTCTATCGCATTACCTTCATTTCCTGCATTCTTTATCGTCGAACAAAGGAAGGGACTTAGCTGTTTTTTTGTGGTCCCATAAAAAACCGGATGATATCGAATTACCGTTTGTCATATCCCCCAACATCCAGATTAGCTGAGCAGGTTTCGAATCAAGGTCCGAGAATATACCCTTACGCGCAGAGCGATAAACACACCGGCAAAGGACAAAAATGCTTGACCATTCGGGATAATGCTGATACTGTATGAGTCAATTATGGCACTGACCTATGATATTTTACTGCGTGTGGTTGGCGGGCTGGCAGGCGTTTACCTGCTGCTGAGCCTGTTCAATGTCCACTGGCTGACCCGGCTTCGGACACTGGGAGCGATTCTGGTTGGGCTGATTCTGGTCGGCTGGCTGGGCTGGCCGCTGGTTCGCCCTGTCGATCCCCAGGGGGCGATCTGTCTGGTCGATGGCATAGTCCCCCCATTTAACGGGCTTTGGCTGTGTGTGCTGGGTTTTGCTGCCGGGCTTGCCGCCTACTGGACAGGCTATCCCAAAGGGCTTTTGACCGCCCCGCTGGCGGTTCCGGCCGGGATGTCGGCATGGTGTTTCGCCTCCGGCGACATGCGAACCCTGCTGATTACCAATTCCACCCTCGTTGAACGTCAGAAAGTGTATGCCGTACTCGGCTGGGAGGGTTTATTCTGGCTTTTGCCGGTGATTGCAGGGTTGATGGGAGTCCTTGCCGGGTGGGTTCTGCATAAAAGACAAATGCCTCAACTAACCATCAGCAAGCTGTCCGACGAGGGCAAACCGTTGTATCTGCTCATCGCGGCTGTCGCATCGGTGGTCGTAGTGCAGATACTTATTTCCATCCTGGCTCAGGATGTTCGCCAGCAGGATCCCCAGCTTGGCCAAGTTGTCGGCCAGCCGGGCAAAGGACAGGTCGCCTTTGCAGTATTCGTCTCGTTTTTAGCGGCTGGATACGCCGTAAAGTATTTTACAAAAACAAGTTATATCATACCCACCCTCTGTGCAGCCATCGCAATATTTCTGGCTATGCGATACGCCGCCAGTCCCGCAGTAGCCGAACAGATGACCCGAAACTGGGCAGTTGCCTATTTCCCCAGGGCCGTTTGCGCCATCTTGCCCCTCCAGATGGTTGCCTTCGGAGCGTTGGGGGCTTTTGCAGGATTTCAGTCAGCTAAAAAGGTCATGGAATCCCCAAAACAAGCCTGATAAAGTCCTATAATGTACACCCCTTTCCAAAGCATCAAAAAAGCAAATTTTTTCAAAAATATCTATAACCGCTTAAATATAAATGTGTTATAATTAATTCAGTCCGATTTTATTCATAAAATATACAACGCCACTTAAAAAAGCATTACTTAAGCCGACCCGAACTGCCGAAAAATGATGTGCCGGGCAGAAACCTGAGCAGCACCTGTAAAAGACCTGTCCGGATACGTTTGGAAAACGTATTAATAATAGACCGTTGGAAAGTGCCAGATAAGGGATTTAAAACAGCGCGGTCAAGGAGATAAGTATGCTGGTTTTAAGCAGACAAAAGGATGAGTCAATCATGATCGGTGACGAGGTGGAAATCACCATCGTCGATGTCCGCGGCGACAAGGTGCGGCTGGGAATCTCAGCCCCCCGCTCCGTAGCGGTTCACCGAAAAGAAATCTACCTGGCGATTCAGAAGGAAAAGCAGCAAGCTCAGGATTCCGACACCCACAAGGATGCCGGCGATGCGGACCCTCACGCGGTCAACTCCAAGGCCTCCTAAGCTTTAAATTCATCACACGATAACCTGTCAGGCCCCCGTCCTCGCGTTGACGATGGGGCTTTTTTTTGCGCCCAGCAGGCCAGCCCTTTTGCACCAAGCCTCTAAGTTCTTTTACAAAAGCCACTTACGGCTTCAAATTCAAGGCAATCAGGTCAATAAATTCCTCGGCATTGACCACACGAACATGCGCGTCGAGCAGTTGGATCGTATCGTAAATATCATCCACCCCCTTGCTCCAGGCATGGACAGTAACCGCGGTATAGCCCTCGGGACGGGTTGGGTCTTTGGGCAGGGCATTGATGCTTTTGGCCAGCTCGGCGGCGGTCGGCCGGACGGCGGAATAGAAGGTCTCCTGACGGAAGTCAAATCGTGCAGTAACCATAGGCTTGCCGTCAAACCAGAATATCTTACCGTTATGCGGTGCATATTGGATATATTCGAGGTAGATTAAACCTTTCACCTGATCAAGGGCGGTAAACCATTTGGCGGTCTCGTAGTAATCCTTGTTCAGGGGTTTGTCGGGCAGCAAATAGTCAATCTGCAGCAGCACCCGCAGGTCGGCACGCTTCATCCATTCCCCGACACGTTTGGCACTGGTCTGCAGATAAGGGGAGGATGCAGGATAAAAATAGCCCGGCCCGCAATAGGCAATGAAGGCGTCTTTGGGTGTGGCGGCACGATACCACATATCCACCCCGTTAGGTGATAACTCCACCAGCGCCGGGGCCATGCCCCAGGTCATCGGGAACTGGCCGCGATGCGGATTGGCATAGAATTTTCGTGTGGAGTAGAATGAATTGGTGCCGATTTCGGTAAGGATGTTGTCCATGTCGCTCATAATGAAAGTAACGTAGTGAACGCCGGTTTCTTTGACCGGTACGGTGCGAGCGACCTTCTGTGTAAAGGTTTTGTCTTTGAGTGCAGGCCCCATCGACGCGTGGACGGACAGGTTGAGCATCCAGTCACTGGGCATCTGAAAAAGACCTTCCTGGGAATGCAGCTTCACAGACAGACCTTCATCTCCCGTGGCCGCATCAAGCCAGCCATAAACAGGGGAACTCGGGGCCATGCTGCGATAGACCACCCGGGAAACAGATTCATCCGCATACCACCAGGACAAGGCACGGGTAGCAGCCGCCCAGTCTTTCAGGTAAGGCGCGCTGCGGTGAAAACGCGGATTATTCGTGTGGACGATGATGAGATCGTCGTTGATTTGGTCGCGGTAGGTTTCATAGACCCAGCGGCAGTCTTTGCAGCGTACGTCCAATGCTTTGGTATAGCCTTTGGCAATGGCAGTCTGCTCGAGGGCGGTATCAACTGCGACAGCGTCAAGCAGGCCGGACAACGCAGCCGCCGCGGACAGCGACGGACGGTCCCGCATTTCGTAGAGTACATACCTGCCGCTGGTCCAGGGCTTCAGGGCCTCCAGCAGCCCAGCCCAGTCACGGGCCATACTGCGGTCAAAACGAATTTTATACTGCTTTTCGAAATCCTCGACAAAGGTATTATCGCCGGCATCGATCCAAAGACGGGGGCGATCCGTGCGGGCAGTAATACCCTGGAGGGTCTGTATGGCAATAAATTGATTATCTTCAGAGCCTGGGCCTTTGGTAAAGACATAAAGAGTGTCATTTTCGGATAAGGGCTTGATGTCAGCATACAGGGGACTATATTTGATTTCCCTGAACAGCGATACGGCGTCAATGAAAATTTCTGCGGGAGTCGCAGTCTGGAACTGAATATCAACATAAAACGCAGCGGCATCAGCGGTAAATTCATGGGTTTGTTCGAGCCATTTTCCATCTGTGGGCTTGACAGCCATGCGAGCCCGGCTCAGCAGTGTTTTGGCGTCCGATTTGTAAGAACGCAGGACAACAAAGGCTGTGTCATCTTTGATGTCGGTTCCGGATTCAGTCTTGCGATGGAAAGTGAGCTTGAGGTTTTCGCCTCGGCGAATCGGCATCAGGGAAGAGGTCAGGGTGCCGGGGGCATCGGCTGCGGCGGTCAGTTTGAAGCAATGACTCCCCTGCGGGGCCGTGGTTATGAAAGCGACTGCGCCCACGGCAGTCCAGCCGGCCAGACCCTGCTCGGCGCTGCCGTTGGCCAGTGGACTATAGGAAATATCGTATTCGACAGCCGCGACCATGCCGGAAGCAAACAGGCACAGCGCCATCAGTGCAGCCATTTTCAGAGATAGACAAGCAGAAATGGAAGGATAATTGGAGTGAGCAATGACATCCCGAGTTGTTCTTTTTGACACCATGATACATCCTGTGTTTCAGATTCCATTTGGTTGATTATCACCGCATCGAGCGGCCCCATAGTTCTGGCAATACGATACCATTTCATGGCGGGAGTGGCAAGGGGAATCACCCTGCGACGATGTGCTTTCGGATCATGATATGCTGTTTAAGCATGAACGCAAAAAAAGTCTGTTCGCATCCCCCCCTTCCGGCGATACAATGCCTGCTTTCAACTAAAACTTGATTGGCACAGGTGACATGTCTGGATCTACTGCCTCATCCAGTTTTCTACCAAGATGGAATAATCGATTAAATCCACCGCGCCATTGCCATCGAGGTCTGCATTCTCACATCGAGCCGTAGCCGGACAATCTGTATGCATCCAGTACCGTGCCAGTACCTCATAATCTGCCAAATCCACACCATACATGCCTACAATATCTCCGGCGTATATCTCCTGCCATGACAATCTCGGATAATCTTCGTTCGGCCGGAGCATCAGCCACCCTATCCCCGTATTAGTGAACTTCCACTCTGCATCGATAAAAGTCATAAACATCTTCATCTCGGCCGTGGTTTTACCTATTATACCACTGGATGAACCACCGCCGACACCAGCACTCTTGCCGCTGACCTGGGTATCCCAGAAGCAGGCGATGACTTCCGAATCAGTGCTATTCCACCCAACCAGCCCTCCAACACGAGTGCCGGCCTCACCAACCGAATCGGCTGCATAACACGTCGCAAGCTTCCCTTTATTGTTATACCCTGTCAGCCCACCAATAAAACTGCCTGTTCCGGCCACAGATCCAGTCGCATAACAGTCTTTAATCGAACCCGCATAATTTCCTCCAACAAGCCCCCCGATAATAGAGGTTCCGTTAATCGAGCAATTGGCATAGCAGGCTGTCAGGGTTCCTGCATCATTCCTTCCCACCAGCCCGCCGAGATGACCTGTTCCACGGATTGAACCGGNNCAGACAGCGTCCCTGAATCATTCCATCCAACCAATCCACCGACATTACCGCTGCCGGAAACAAGCGACACGTCGTCAAGAACAAGGTTCTTAATAACGGCATTTTTAATACGACCAAACAGACCCAAACACTCCACAGCTTTGCTTGTCGAATAAGTCAAATTGCTGATTTTGTGACCATTACCATCAAAAGAGCCGGTAAATTTCGTCGTCGAATTGCCTACGACATGATACTGTGTCCCGGTATAAGCGGACATATCCATATCGGCCATGAGCTTAAAATGTTTGTCCCAATCATCGGGAGCTGCCCCGATAGCGTTCATTTGTTCCGCAGTCCAGATTTGATACGGCATAAATATTGTTCCAAATCCTCCACCATATCGATCCCAGGATAAAAGAGGATAATGGTTGCTCGGCATCCACCACTCGGCTGCATCGGCGTCCGTATCCGTGAAATCCCACCCGGCATCCATAAACGTCGAAAGCATTTGCATTTCTGCTGTCGTCTTGCCTTCAACATCGCCGGGGGCAGGATTCATATTGCCTACACCGTCGGTCATGCCACTGGTTTCTATGTCCCAAAAGCAAGCAGCAACTCTTGAACTGCTGCCGGATTGATAACCAAGCAGACCGCCTTTTTTGTTGTTTCCAGTGACTTTCCCAGTGGAATAGCATTTTTCAATTGCAGTATCAGAACAATCACGCTGATATCCCACCAAGCCGCCAATATAACTGTCTCCCGTCACATTACCATGACTATAACAATTGATCACGGAACCTGTGTATTGGTACCCTATCAAGCCGCCGACATAATCATCCCCGACTACATTCCCTGTGCATGAGGAGTTGCATATAGATCCAGAATTATACCCAACGAGACCACCGAGAACTCTACTGTCATAACTTCCCGTCACATTGCTCATGCTGCAACAGTTGGCAATGGAAGCACAATTATTCCCCATAAGGCCACCGACACTAGTTGAAGTTCCCGTTACATCGCCTAAACTGTAACAATTCAGGATTAAGGAATAGGAATCACTGCAAAGCCCCATCAGGCCGCCGACATCAGATAGTCCAGACACATTGCTTGCGCTATAACAATTGGTCATGGTACTATTGGACATTACCCCCACAAGACCACCAACACGGCATCTACCCTTCACACTGCCGGTACTGTAACAATTATCGACAGAACCAGATTTCATACATCCAATGATGCCGCCCAAAAAGTCGCCATTTGAAGAC
>DLFY01000136.1:11909-16928 GCA_002482415.1 Phycisphaerales bacterium UBA7708 | reverse complement strand
ATGTGCCTCCGTATAGGGGACGGATTTGTCATTTTTGTTCGAAAAATCGAAATAGCACAGGGCGTGAGTTTTTATAAGTGCAGGCCGGGTAAGGAGAAAAAATTTTTTATTTTTTTTACGAATAGCAAGATAGTGTTAGCGTAATTTGTGCTATGTGGATAACAAGAATCAGGAATATGGGTATACAGGTATGCAGGTATACAAGTATGCAGGTATGCAGAATTTAAGAATACAGGGAGACAGGAATACAAAATAAGGTATGCAAGTATACAAGTATGCAGGTATACAGAAAAAAGGGCAGCCACAGGGGGCGGGAAGGAAGAATTTGAGATTTGAGAGCAGGAAATTCCGTCGCTTGCGCTGGGGGAAAAACGAATGGAAAATCGGCTCGCTTGCGCTTGCCGCTGCTGTTTGCGCCCATTATGGTGGAATCATCCGCTATGCATGTCCTTATTTTTGTGCGGCAGGGTCAAGATGTGCATGGCCACGGTGCGTTAGCTCGTGCCGCACCGTGTCATTCCTCCGGAGAGACTGTTCTGGCCCCGGCGGGTGGGCGACACATCCCGGCCTCAAAACTCCACCACTTTTATGAGAGTGATATAAACGATGCAGCAGCCAATCAAATAATACGCTAATCGCAGCAGTATTTAATCGTCAGCTTTTGGTTCTGCATCAGGGCCATTATTCGGACAATCCGGCGCAGGTGGTGTATCGCCCCCATCGTCCTTGTTTGACTTTCGAAGTGTACGATTGGCAGCGCGTGATATTTTCTTTCTTGCTTCGTCAGCTTTTTCGCCTTCTGTGACTTCACGTTTTATCACTTCCTGAAGCAGAACGGTTTTTATCTGGTCACTGTCAATTCTTACATTAGGTGACAATCTTCGTAGCTCGCGACGAATGACGTCTAAAACAGTATCGCTGACCAGGATTGCTCCAATAAAGAAACGGCTGAGTACCTGTCTTTGAACCTGATATTCTCCAAGGGCGGACTTACTTACTCCTTCTTTGGTAATCAGATACATATTTTCAACATCATTTTCATTTTTCAAATTCAATTCCAGGAAGTTAATCTGGAGTACCACGTCCTGAGAAATAGGTTTCGCAAAGGACACTTTATAAACCTGCCAGATTATTCCATTGGTCAGGATTACCCAGTCCGTTCCCTGATTGGCGGCATAATCGATGGCTTGTTTGACATGTGCATCTTTCAAATCAAGGCCAATTGCCTTTACTTCAATCAGCATTTGCAATGAATTGTCAATTTTTATAGCAAGGTCAACGTTGGTTCCTCGAATTGCATATTCAGATGTAATTTCAGTGTATTTGTCGAATCCGAACGCATCACATAAGATATCTTTAACAATAGTGACAGTATCGGATTCGTTTACATCTCTGGCTTTTGCCGAAGCAAGAATGTTTTGATATTTCTTGACATGGGCGATCAGTCGACTTTTGACTTTGTTAGGTATTGTAGCCATTTTGCCTCCAAAATAAAATATGGTCTTTAAAACAAGTACACACTCATTGAAATTTAAATTCGGCTTAATTGTTTTCCAATTCAATTATAAGGGATGTTCTTAAATTTGCAACCCGCAATTATTAAAGAAATCATCTTCGCTAATCTATTTATATCGTTCGTGAGAAGCAGATTTGGCAGGAAATCTTCCTGCTTTTGGGATAAATATTACGCAATCGAAAATTTCACATCATCAATTCTTTCCAACGGTAATCAAAAACCCGCCAACAAAATATGACGCCGGCGGGCAGGGGGCTGTTATTTATAATCAAAACGGCGTGGGCATGGCCCACCCTGCGGACTACGGACTTATCGACTTCTGATCCGGATGTCTTTTCTGATAACAAGCTTTGCAGCAATTCGGCCTGGACTGGACCCAGAATTTCAGAGTTTCGTACCAATGCTTCTGTTCGTGTTTATCAAAGATATACATGGCCCCGCATTCCTGACATTGCCGCTGTTCATCAAAATAGGCCAGATAGGGATAGCAATCGCAGAAGGTCTGTGCCCTGGAGTCAGCGAGAATGGCTTTTCCGGTGCGGAGGCAGTGATTGCAGGCCCAGTGAATAAATTTCCTGTCGGAATGCGGATCTTTACCCCCACCTCTTTCAATTGCCAGCAAAATACTTTCATACGTGCTGAACCATGGCGGTTTTACACGTGTTTCGGACAATGACTGCTGTGTCGAGAGAATGACCGCATTGCCGCAGGCAGGACAGACGCCCATGTCTGTTGGGCGTTTTATACCGTCGAGATATCCGGGTTGTTTATTTCGTTTCATGCCTTTGTGCCTCTTGCTTTGCAGTATCCTTTATATGAAATATTTGACATGCAGAAAGAAAACTCAGGGCAATCAGAACGGCAATCAGGAAAGAAGCCAATAATCCAAGATGGTACTGGCGGCATAGGATATGAGATGCTGTCAGCAGTGTGATGGCAGCCATGCATACTGCAGCAAATTTGGATGACTTCACGGCAATCGACCATAATTCAGGCGTTTTTTGAGTATGCGATAATCGCAGCGAATATGAACGATAAAATACCACAATAGCAAATGCGATGCCAGCTATGCCATAGAAAGCCCATAATGGGAGGTTGAATGTATTAAGATAAGCAGTCAATCCGATCAAGATGGCAGCAGTTGCCAGTGTAATGATGTAATGAAGTTTCAAATTTGTAGTCTCGATTATCAAGGCGTTGAATAGAAGAATGCTTCCTATGCAGGATAGCGTTATTTTTGGTGATATCATCCACAAGGCTATCCCCGCTAAAAAACCAAATGGAAGGGCTAATATAGATCGTCGAAAGAGGTCTTTCTTGTCTTTCCATGAATTGAGAGAATACAAAGTTAATGCGACAGCCAGAACGCAGATGACATAAGGATCGCCCCGCATGAGCGTGCGACCCCGGAGGCTCATGATTCCAATGGTTATAATTATGCCGATAAATGCAAGCAGGTTTAAAATTGCCATCGTGTCAGCGCCCTTTAACTATTTGCATCGGTATTACTTGCTGCTATTTCGTCCCTGGCAATTTGTTTTGCCTGTTCAGGGCTCAAAGCTGTTTTGTAGTCAATGGTGACTAATCCGCACGCCTCACAGTGATGACAAGGAACATAACTGCTTCGATGCGGGAATATTTTCTTCCAGAAGGGGGCATTTGACAAATCGCACCCGATATTAGAGTGTGCCCAATGTGTTACACGGTCAGCGGGCATGATACGCAAAGAATCGTGCCCATACATAAATCCCAGAGACATCTTTTTGCCGCAGGCTGTACAGTTCATAAAACTCCCTTCATTCGCTTTTTCCAACTATCCCTGAACACTTCCTTTAACCCTTATCCTTTTTGTTACATAAGGCTTGTCACAGGCGTTGATTATATCGAATCTTCTCCGGATTCACAATCAAAAAATCAGCCAGCAGAGATTTGACGTCGGCGGGCGGGGGGGGCTGCTGTTTATTTATAATCAAAACGGCGTGGGCATGGCCCACCCTGCGGTCTGAGAGCAAGCCACAGCCTGGGAGAATTTCGGATTCGAGATATTAATAATGGGGGAGAAGAAGTTGAGATTTCAAACGGGGGAAGCAAGTGAGCTATATACCCGATATAAAAGAAAATTAAAAATCAAAGAGCAAACATCAAAAATATGGAAACCGCCGGGGGCGGAGGCTGAATTACTCTCAAGCACGGAGGCTTGAGCCACAATGGCCGCGCCTCGGGCGGACAATTTCATCCAGGATTGGTATATAAAGCTGAATGTGCGGCCTTCAAAGGCCAAATCTGGGCATGCCTCCCGGCAAAATCCCACCACGATGCACAATCCCTCCTTGCCCCTTGCTGCTGTTTGTGCCCATCATGGTGAACAGGGATTAATCAAACATCAAAAATCGCAGCCAAAATTTACTCTCCCAACTGCCAATTCCCCCTTATATTGCCAGCCAGTTCTCGGCCAGCCGTGCATAGTCGGCCAGATCCACCGTTCCCGAGCGATTGATATCCGCGCCGCCGCAGTCGTCGCTATTGACACAATTGCTCATCAGCCACCGCTGGACGAAATACATCAAATCGCCGGCCTCCACGCCGTCGCCGCATACAAAATCGCCAAATCGCCGAAATTCGCGGTTCAGCCGGGCGTAGTCCACGCCGTCCGAGCACATCCGCCATGTCTCAAGGCTGCCGTTGGCGCTTTCGCCAAGAAAATCCCATCCCGCCGCAGTAAACGTCGCCTGCGTCTGCATTTCCTCCGTCGTCTTGCCGGTCATGCCGGTTGTATAGCCGATGCCGGCGCCCTTGGTTGTGCCGCTGATGGTCTTGTCCCAGAACAGGCCGCTGGCCTTGGTCGTCGTATTATTGCCGACCAGCCCGCCGACATTCTGCGACCCGCTGACGGCCACGCTTGCCCAGCAGTTGCGAAGTTGGGAATCAGGATTCCACCCCACCAGCCCGCCGATGTTGCGGGTGCCGTGAATCTGCCCCTGGGCATAGCACTCGCTCAGAACGGATGCATTATACAGCGTCCCGATCAGCCCGCCCAGATGCAGGGCCGACTCGCTGCCCTGGATACTCACCGCAGCAAAACACCGCCACGCCGATCCGATCAGCAGGTGTCCGATCAGGCCCCCGGCGTTTTCGGCATATTTCAGGGTTATCGCCGCATCCGCAGAGCAATCCTGGATGGTCGTCGCAGGCGCCGAGTCGGTGTATCGACCGACCAGCCCGCCGATATTCCGGCACCAGTTGGCCGCCGTGCCCTCGCAGGTGATCGCAGCATTTTCCAGCCGGATGCGATACAGCAGGCCGTCTTCGACATACCCGAACAGGCCAAGGAAGTCCTCGCCCGCCGTCGCCGTGATGGTCAGGTTGCGGATGGCAAAGCCATTGCCGTCGTAGGAGCCCGAGAAAGAGACCCCCTCAAACGTGTAATCATTGGTGTTGTCGGTGTCCCGCGCGATGACTGCGGTGGAAAAGACCATATTGCCGGGCAGGGCGGGGTCAAGGTT
>DLFY01000136.1:661-11887 GCA_002482415.1 Phycisphaerales bacterium UBA7708 | reverse complement strand
GAAGTGTTTATCCAGTACCGCAGGGTCTGAATCAATCGCAATCAACTGCTGGGCGGTGCTGACCTGATAAGGATTGCCCGCCGAGCCGTCGCCGGGGTTGGTCCCCCAGTCATACGCCTGACAAAACGAAGACAGTGCCGCTATCCCGACCAATAATGTTACGAGAGTTCTCATACCACATCCCTTTTTTAAGTATCAGCCGACTTCCTCTGATTCGTGTATTTCGACAAATTCCCCATTAAACATTGCCTTATTATACCAAAATGCAGGGTTTTAAAGCAAGACCTTAGCCCTTTCCAGCCTGTATTTTGTCGAGACAAGACGTTATCGGACCCATTTGTAATAGAATACATGGCCTCCCGCACTTGGTTATCCTGCGGAGGGGGGATATCTATCCTGCACATTCTGTAAATCCGGTCAAAAAACAGGGCCGGGGATTCTGTCGAATCGGCCCGGCCCTGGGGGAGTTGTCTGTCTTTATTGGGGCAAGTCGCCCGGCGGCACATCCCGTACGGTAAAATCGCCATAGATGACCCGGTATGTCGGGGAGTCTTTGGGTCGGTACCAGAAGACGGCCTTCTGGGCGTCGCCGGCCTTGACACCCTGGCCGGCATAGTGCCACGGTTCCAGCCCGCGGGTTTGATAGAGCATGATAAACATCATACCCTGTCCGAATTTCTCACCGAGCCGCGCCAGTTGGGCCTCGGGCATGTCAATTCCGGCCACGACCTGGTCCATTTGGCCGACGAGTTTCATAAAGGCCGGAGCGTCGATGGCATCGGGGAACTGGCCCCTGTTGAGGACGGTCGCCCAGATGCGGAGGCTTTCCACGAAATCCGCTTCGGTGACGTTGGACAGGTCCATCTGGGGCTTCTGGAGTGTGTAGCCGGCAGGAACCTCGATGCTCAGGTCGCTGTCGTCGATGGGGATATTGAACACGAAGTTTTTGAGCACGGTGGATTGCTGACCGATCCGGAGTTCGATCCGTACCGGCAGGGCGGTCCTGGGGTCGGCCCAGATGGTGATGTGTTCGTTGGGACCGCTGGAGGTAAAGCCGATCAGCGACTTGCCGTCGAATTCTTTGCGGGGCAGCTTCTGAGCCTGGAATTCAGGATTGGCCTGCAGGCGGGTGATGGTGTCGCGGATGAAGACCAGAAAGCTTTTGGTGGCTTCCTGCAGGGGGCCTTCGATATCAAACAGGGCGGCCTGTTTTTTGGCGGTATCGAGGTTGAGCATTTTGGATTGTTCAAGGTCGATCAGCATGATGGTATTGGGCATGTTCGAGATTGTCCTGCGGATGCGCGAGCCTTTGATGCAGTCGTGGACGACGGGGTCGGTCTGTTCATTGCCAGTGATGAAATCGAACGTGATGGTCTCGGCGGTGAACAGGGGTTTGATGACCTCGGCAAAGGTCGGGCTTACCAGAACAAGGGAATGGGTGCCGAGCAGGACCGCGATGAGTATTGCGGCGGCGACGGTCCATTTTGTCAGTTTATTATGCATGATGGTACTCCAGATTGTCGGCGGAGTGTTGTCCGCCGGAGTTTGCGAGGCGTTGTCCCGGGCCGCCAGCATGTCCGACAGGATGTGCCGGTCCATGCGGGGGCTGGGCGTTACCTCGATTTGTTCGATCAGTTTTTTTATGTCTTCTGCTGGTTTCATTGTGTGACCTCACCATTCAGGATGACCCGCAGTTTATCAAGTCCATAGCGGTACCGGCTCTGGACGGTTTGGATAGGAAGATTCTGAGTTTGTGCGATGGCTTTAAAGGTCATCTGTCCGCGGATATGCAGAATGACCGCTTCGCGCTGTTCATAAGGAAGCTGCTCGAGGGCGCGGCTCAGCAGGAGCATCGATTCATTGCAGACGGCTGATGTTTGCGAATTGTCGGGTTGTGCCGGCAGTGAATCGGGATTATCCAGTGGAGCCGCCTGTCGTTTGGCCGAACGAATCCGGTCGCGTGCCCGGTTGGCGACGCTGGTCATCAGGTAGCTTTTGAGGCTTCCTGTGATGGTCAGCGTCCGCCCGGACTGAGCGAAGGTGACAAAGACATCGTGAACGACATCCTCGGCGGCATGAACGTCATGTAAAAGAGCCGTTGCCAGCGTCAGCAGGTCCGTGCGGTATTTGGCATAGATGCGTTCCAGGGCCGTGCGGCTGCCGCGCTTCAGATTCCAGATTAGCAATTTATCTTCGAGCATTAATGACTCACGATTAAATGTGTCGGACCAACATCATTCTGACACTATGACGTTCCGTGAGGGTATTTTACTTTAAAAAAGGGGGGAAAATTAAAAAAAAGAGATTTCGGCAGATAAAAAAAGGCCGGCGGGTCTATTGGAGACCCCGCCGGTCCTGTGTATTTGATGGTTTTGCACTTCAACGGTTGTGCTGGAATATAAAAGATACTTTGTGTCGGCTTATAGGCAATCGGCCGGATTGCTCTTGCCGCAGTGGAGCCACTCGGCGGCAAGGACGGCCAAATCCTGCATGTCCACTTTGCAGTCGTTGTTGGTGTCGCTCTGGGGCGGATTGGCACATGTTCCGCGTGTTGCCAGCAGTTTGTAGGCACCCTGCTGGCCGTCAAAGCCGGCGATGCGGATCAGGTAGGTCTTTCCCTTGACGGCATTCAGAACAATTTGAGAGTAAGGATTTTCGAGGCTGTAGTCATCATTGCAGGCCAATTCCTTTCCGCCGCAGCCTTCATAGACGCTCAATATCGTATCAAAGGAACTGCCGTCGGTGGAGATGGTGACGGCGCCGCCGGCGGCGGGTACATAACGATTCCAGACATCGTAAGAATCATTGAAGCCGCAACTGGACAGGTCTGTGCCGGTAGAGCCGAGCGTCGTTCCATCATACGGAATATCCGTTGTTATGCTGACTGCGTCGGAACAGAGATCATTGGGCAGCTTGAATATCTGCGCCCCTTTCAGGATCGGCATTGCATTGACCATATCGGACCAGATGACATAATCGCCGACCGCGGCCGGGGGGTAGGCCGCGCCGGAGGATGAAGAGGAAATGGTAAACGGCTGTTCTGTTGCGAGATCGTATCCTTCGAATAATGTCAGCATGGTTTCAGCATTATAATAGCTCCAGATCAGGTAATCTCCAGACAGGACAGGCATCATGATATCAGATTGGGTATTGATGTCCTGATTCTGCAGGGTTTGCAAACTAAAATTATGCAAATCCATGAATCCTGAATCTTTCCAGATGACATAGTTGTCATTTACAAGCAGTGCGGGATCGGTCGGAGAGGATGTAATCAGATGCTGCTGCTTTGCATCCAGATCATAGGCCCACAGCTTCATCATTGCCATCTCTTTCCAGATTACAAAATGGGACGTGAGCCTGAGGGACATCATGTCCACATCTTCGGTGGTTACGATGAATGACTGGCGATTGGGTAAATCATAGGCATACAGATTATCCATATCCCTGTAAATCAGGTATCTGTCGTTCATGACCGTGGACATGGAATCAAAAAAGCCATTCTCTGCGATCAGGAATGTTTCCTGAGTTGCGGTATCATATCCATAAGCCTTCATGAGCGCATCTTCCGCCCAGATCACATAATTGCCGGCGGCTTTGAGGCTCATGTAATCCATAAAATTTTCCCTCACAAGAAATTCCTGCCGTGTAATCAGGTCGTATCCCAGAAGCTTAGGGTTCATCGGATCGATTGTGTCGGCCCAATAGACATACCGGTCAGTCAGGACGATCGTGAAGGGCATGGCATCGATTTGTTTGATCAGAAACATCTGGCGGGCGTCCAGGTCGTAGCCATATAATCCGGGGGAGGCCATCGACCAGCCGACCACGTAGTGACTGTTCATTTTCAGGTTCCAGGTATCTATCGTGATGCCCCCCTGCATGATTTGAAACTCCTGTCGCGTGGAAAGCTGGTACCCGTACGCCTGCATCGCCATTTTGGAATAGACCACATAATCACCAGCGGTTTGCACGTTCATCATCGTTGCAGAGTCTGAGGACATGATGAATTCCTGGATGTTGTAGCTGTGGCCGAATGCGGTGGATAAAGAGACCGTCAGAATGAGCATAAAGATGTTGTGCCTGTTCATGTGTTACCCTCCTAAAGCGGTTTAATTTTCTCCGGATCTCGATTGAGCAGTCAATCAGATGAATCGGTGAAAAGCATGAATCCTTGAAATTGTCGCATTCTATCGTACAAAAAACCAGTATGGATTGTCAAGTAATTTCGCAATGTGCATTGTCTAATCAGTAAAAATACTGATTCAGATGTATTCAAGTCTGGAATGGTATCCAGGGGAGGTTTGGGCGGCTTGACTTTGGCATTGGATTTCAGTATAAGTAAAGTTTAGAGGAAAGAGCCAATAGTTGATTTTGGCTGCGTTCCTTTCTAATCTAAACAAAAATACGATTGTGTCAAATCAGATGTAACGGCTTTCGGAGGATGAGATTATGAATAGCATGCTGTGTGGTTTCATTTCGGTTTTATTGTTGTCCTGTACTGTTATGGGGGTGGTTGAGATGACGGCCTGGAGCGAGGTGGACCGGTACGGTCGATGGTCAATTTCCAATCCAACGGCCCAGAGTGTTCGCCTGGACGAAGCCGCATCCAGTGAAACGGTCGCTCCCGGATGGGTCGTCAGCGATTTTATTTTGTATCCAACCAGTACATTCAGCATGACCCTGCAGGTTCTCGGGTCCGGAGATGACGATTTTGTCGGCATTGTTTTCGGGTATCAGGATGCCGACCATTTTTATCTTTTGGACTGGAAAGCCGCAGCTCAATCCTTTAACTGGGGCGATAAGGTGGCTGTCAATGATGACCATGCCGAACGGGGCATCAAGGTCAAGAAAATCAACGGGTCGTGGACTCGAGACGGATTATGGGGCGGGGCGGATGGGTTGGGGGTATCGACACTGGCCGGGCCGGTTGGCGCAGGATGGGCCTTTAATACAGCCTATACCTTTACCTTTGATCTAAGCCCCGGCCATATTGTTATCTCTCTGAATGGAGGGCCGCTTTTTGATATTGCCGATGATACCTTTGTCGGCGGCAGAATTGGCGGGTATGGCTTCAGCCAGGATGACCTTATCTTTTACGATGTGACTGTCAGTCCTGATCCGCGTGCGTGCGTGGTGAACCTTGAGGATTTTGCCCGGTTTGCCGAGGACTGGCTCGTATCCATGCCGTTTTTACCGGGCGACTTTGACGGGGATGGCACGGTTGAAATCGACGACCTGGCTCATCTTGCATTCTACTGGCTTCAGCCGTGTCCTGCAGGCTGGCCGCTGAAATAATACCCAACGGGTATGGTTATTCCGCGAGCAAAAGAAGCACGTGGTTGAAGCTGCTGGTCTTAGCCGCGACGAACCGGAAAATAGGAAGCAGGATCAGTAGAAAAATGCGAAAGGATTTGAATTATGAAAAGACGCGATTTCCTGAAAAAAACGACGCTGGCTGCTGCAAGCCTGCCCGGCCTTGCTTTTCTGGATAGCCTTCCTCTGCTGGCGCAATCTGCTGTGATGCCTGAACAAGCGGCAGGCAAGCCGGGTATGCTGCCGAGGCGTAAATATGGGAAAACCGATGTTTTCCTGTCTATTATTGGATTTGGAGGCATTGTGGTTCGGGATACCGAGCAGGAGGAGGCGAATCGGTTTGTTGCAGAGGCGTTTGAAAAGGGAGTCAACTATTATGATGTGGCGCCGTCGTACGGGGATGCAGAGGTCAAGCTGGGGCCGGCGCTGGAACCTTATCGCAAAGAGGTCTTTCTGGCCTGCAAGACTACCCAGCGGGACTATGCGGCTGCCAAACAGGAATTTGAACGGTCGCTGGAGCGGATGCGGACGGACTACTTCGATTTATATCAGCTTCATGCCATTACCGATGTCCAGAAAGATGTTGAGCGGGCGTTTGCCGAAGATGGGGTGATGAAGCTGCTGCTGGAAGAGAAAAAACAGGGGCGCATCCGGCATCTTGGATTTTCGGCTCATTCGCAGGAAGCGGCGGCGGAGGCGATGAAGCGGTATGATTTTGATTCACTGCTGTTTCCGGTCAATTTTGCCGGATACCTGGAAGGGCAGTTCGGTCCTGAAATTGCCAGACAGGCCCGGGACAAAGGCATGGCGATTCTGGCGCTGAAGATTCTGGCCCGTCAGCGTGCCCCGCAGGATGACCCGGTGCGCAGGCAATATCCCAAATGCTGGTATCAGCCCATCACGGATACCGAGGAGGCGAAACTGGCGATGACCTTTACGCTCAGTCAGCCGGTGACGTCGGCGATTCCTCCCGGGGATATTCGCAGTTTTCGTCTGGCGATGGAGCTGGCCCCGCAGATCAAACCGATTACGGAGCAGCAGGTTGCCAGGCTGAAGAAACTTGCCGCAACCCTGAATCCCATATTCAGGAAGCAGGGGTAGAAACAGAGTGCATTTTCAGTTGTCCGGCATTTTACGATGAGAGGCTGTTTCCTGTAAACTCGGGGGCGTTGGGGGGCAGGGCTGCAATGCGCCGGGTGTAGAGTCTGATTCCAGGGGATGCGCTGAGGCCGTGGGCAATAATGCTCAGCATGACTGTCATGATTACAGCAAGGCGGATGGTTGGAGTTTCGGGCTGATGCGATTGTCGTTCGAGGCAGACTAAACCCAGGACGATGGACCCCAGTCCTCGCGGGCCGAACCAGCCCATGAACAGAATCGTGGCTTTATGAAGCCGGGTGCCGATCAATGCTAATGCCACCGGCAGCATCCGTACCACCGTCAGGCTCAGGACGGCGTACAGCAGGCAGGGCAGGTTGAACAGCGGCAGGGATTGGGCGACCAGTACGCCGAAAACAAAGAACATGAACAGATTGAGCAGTTGTCCCCAGTTTTCGCCAAATTCAATACTCTGCCTGCAGACATCCCTGAAACCCACCTGTACCATAAGACCTGCGACAAAGGCGGCAATGAACATACTTGCACCGAAGAGTCCGGACGCCATGGCGCACAGCAGCGGAATGATTACGACACCTTGCTGCTGGAGCCAGGGTGCCATCCATTGTTTGCGATGTGCGACACCCAGAAGCCATCCGCCCAAAAGACCAATCCCGCAGCCTGCCAGTGAACCCAGACCGAGCTGTTCGACGATAAATCGGGTCAGATGTGCATGATTGCTTTCCGCAGCGGCACTTCCCATTGCGATGAAGAACAGGAGGAATGGGACGGCAAGCCCGTCGTTGAGTCCGGCTTCCACATTGAGCGCCTGGCGGATGCGTATTGGAACCAGAGGGCTGTTGACAATGCTTTGTCCCAGACAGGGATCGGTCGGGGCGAGAATCGCAGCGAGGATGCCGGCCTGCCAGAATGAGATATCCGGAAAAATGACTAATGCAATCACCATCCCAAGCAGGATAGTCAGCAGCATCCCCGTGCCAAGGAGCCTTATGCACAAATGGTGGATGAACTTGAATACTCCCCAGTCGGTCCGGCTGGCGTCGGTGAACAGCAGCAGTACCAGGCCGACTTCGGCGATGGTGAGGATGTTTTCACGACTGAATTCCCATCCGCATAATTCCGGAATGGCAGCCCATGTTATCATGCCGGCCAGCATGAATACGATGGGGGCGGTAATCATAGTTCGCTCCAGCCGCTGTGAGACCAAAATATAGAAAAACAGCAGTGTCAGGAAGATTGCAATCAAAGCCATGGTTTCAATATCCCTATTTTCGAGTGTTCGTGTTTTCGACGTCTTTGGAGAAGGATTTTCCGTATTCAGTCTTTCTATTCCTGAAGTATACTTTTCCGGTATGAGAATGTCCATAAAACAATATAAAATCATGGGTTTTATGACCGCAGCGTATGCATCGATAGATTGCTGCCGGCGCTCCTGATTACCCATCAGTTCACATCCATGCTTGAAATATGCTGCTTGTTCATGTAGGATGTGTTCAATTGTGGAGCGACGATGTTTCCAGGTGATGCCATCGGCGCCAAGGTCTTTTATTGCAGGTAGTTATGGATGTTATTTATATAATCGGGCCGATGCTTCTGATTGCGGTGGTGCTGGCAGCCGTCTGGCTGGATCGGTGGAGCGTTCCTGTGATTCTGGTGGCGCTGGGGGCGGGGATTGTTTTTGGAAGCGATGTGCTGAATCTTTGGAATTTCGGCGACATGCACTTAACCAATCAGGTTGCCAATATTGCCCTGGTGTTTATTCTGTTCCACGGCGGGTTTTGCACCCGGCGGGATACCATGAAATCCGTTGCATTACCTGCATTGGGGCTGGCAACGTGGGGAGTTATTCTAACGGCGGCTGTGACCTTTGCTGTGCTCTATAAAGTGTTGGGCTGGTCTTTTGAGAAGTCGGTTCTGCTGGCGGTGATTATTTCGTCCACGGATGCGGCAGCGACCTTTTCCATTCTTCGCCGTCAGTCCCTGCCGTCAAAATTGAGTTCCACTGTGGAGATTGAAAGTGCCGCCAACGACCCGATGGCGATTTTAATGACGCTGGTGGCCGTGCAGGGATTTACTTCGGGGCAAAGCCAGTGGTATATCGTGATTCTGTCCTTTTTCTGGAAGTTCACGGCGGCCCCATTGCTCGGATGGTTTCTGGCAAAAGCCGCCCTGTGGCTTTATAATCGGCTTTGTCCGCAGGATCGGGGTCACTACTATGTGCTGTCTTTGGGGGTTATCCTTTTAATTTATGGACTGGCCGAGTTGATTCATGCCAGCGGCATGCTGGCCGTATTTGTCGCCGGATTTATTATGGGCAATCATTCGTTCGTCCATAAGCAGGGGGTATTCAATTTTTCGTCAGCACTGTCCACCATGGCTAATATTGGGATGTTCGCCTTGATGGGACTGCTGGTATTCCCGCATCAATGGTCAACACTGTGGCTTGACGGGATTGTTCTGTTTGTGGTTTTAACACTGGCGGCCAGACCTGCAGCGGTATGGCTGGGTACGCTGGGAATGGGAATCAACTGGAAAAATAAACTGTTTATCATGTGGGCTGGATTGCGGGGGGCTGTCCCGATTGTTCTGGCCACCTATCCGGCCGCGGCCGACATGGCGATTGGTCAGGATATTTTTAATCTGGTGTTTTTTGCCGTTCTATTATCCATCCTGGTTCAGGGATCGACTCTGGGATTGGCGGCCAAGCGGCTGGGGCTGTCCACCCCTTCTCAGCCCAAGCCGCTTTTTAACCTGGAGCTGATTACCATGGCCGAAAGCGACCTTGATCTGGTGGTGGTTGATTTGCCCGGTCCCAAAGGGGTTCCCGGCGCTATGATTCGTGACTTGCAGCTTCCACCGGAAGCTTTGATTACGATGATCACCCGCGGCAAAGAAGTGATTCCGCCCAAGGGATCAACCTGTCTTCAGGGCTGGGATCATGTGACAGTATTGGCACATGGCAAAGATGAGGGAGCCGTCCGTCAGGCGCTGCTTGCCCCGTTTGAACAGATATCCAAAGAACTGACATCTGGGCATCAGGGAGTATTGGAATCCGTTTGAAGCGGGAAGGCGGTGTCAATGGGGCTGGCGGCCAGTTCGGCCAGAAAACGGCTGATGCGGCCGCAGACCAGTTCCAGGTATTGTCTGCCTTTGTCGGCATCCGGGGCGACATTGCTGCTGGCGGAACAATGGTCATTGAGCTTTGAAAAGTCCCGGCTGGTGTAAATCCAGCCCTGCCGCAGGGCCTCAAAGCGGAACGGCGGCGTCGTGCCCGGGCCGGCTTTGTCCAACTCCACACATTCCGGACAGAGGACCATCGCTGCCGAGGTTTCCATGGCTCCGCCGTGGTCATCGCCTTTGCCGAACAGGGTGTCATAGATCTCTTTACCCACTTTCCACCAATCGCAGACGAACACATGCACATCCAGCTCATACTGAATCTGGCGAGCCAGCGGCTTGAAGTCGTTGCCGCCGTGGCCGTTCAGGATGACGATCTTGCGGAGGCCATGTTTTCGCAGCGATTGGATTATCTCGGTCAGATAGGCATCCAGTGTCTTCTGCGAGACATGGATGGTCAGGGGGAATGCCAGCAGATTGCAATCGACGCCGAAAGGGATGGCCGGCAGGCAGATGATGGACTGGGATTGTTCCCATGCCCTGCGGCAGGATTCCCGTGCAACGTATTCGGTGTGGATGACGTCCATGCCTTCGGGCAGATGATGGTTGTGGGCCTCGACGGCTCCGACGGGGATGACGGCAACCTCGTAACGGTGCTGCCGAATCCGGTCCAGGTTGGTGTATTTCAAATCCCACGCAGACGTATCTTCAGCCATGATATTATCTCCATAAAGGTCGATTTTGTCGGGCTATAAAGACTATTCATAGCACAGTTGAAGCCTGAATTCAAATAAACTTGTCAGGAGTGCTGATTTTTATGATGTCCAGCCAGGGCACAGAATGCCGGGAAGAGTGCTTGCGGATTGGCGAGGGATGGATTATAATTCTGGGCATACAGGTCCATCGATTCCATAATATACCCAACGGGTATGATTATTCCGCGAGCGAAAGAAGCAAGTGGTTGAAGGTGCTGTACTTAGCCGCGACGAAACGGGAAATTTCAAGTAGGATCAGTATATAAGGAGAAATGGCTATGAAGACCCTGGTTTTTGGTTGTATGGCAATCGTTACGGTTTCATGTTTGTCCGGATGCAAGTCTGCGGGTCGGGCCGGGGAGATGCCGGCGGGCAAGCGGGTTGAGATTCATGCGGGCAATTTTGAGCGGATTGCGGGGATGCAATGGATCCTCAAGAGTATGAAAGCGGATGGGCAGGATTATCCGCTGACCGGCGAAATGCCCTTTATCCAATTTGCTCCAGATGGAAAAGTCTCCGGATTTGCCTCAATCAACCGCTATTTCGGTTCGGTTCAGGTCAGCAGTAAAGGCCATGTGACGTGGTCGAATCTTGGGTCGACACGCATGGCCGGTCCTGAGAACCTGATGAAACAGGAAGATGCGTTCCTCAAAGCTCTGGCCAGCACCGAGCGTCTCAGTGTCGAGGGGGTTCATCTGTTTGCCCTGAGCGCCGACGGACGGACTGAATTGGTTTTCTATGTGCCGGTGAAGTAGTGCACAATCGAAATGAATAAAAGCAGGATTTAGCAAGATAAAGCAGGGGCATTATGAACGAATCCAAAGAAACACCGAGTGCGGCAAAGCAGGGCATGAATAACCGTCTGGCGTCGCTGGATATTCTGCGGGGATTTGATATGTTCTGGATTGTCGGCGGCGGGGCACTG
>DLFY01000136.1:0-655 GCA_002482415.1 Phycisphaerales bacterium UBA7708 | reverse complement strand
TTACCTGGCTGGGCTGGCCGGGCCTGGAGCCGATTGCCGGACATCTTGAGCACGCCGACTGGATTGGCTTTAAGGCATGGGATTTGATTTTCCCCCTGTTTATCTTTATTTCCGGGGTTGCGATGCCGTTTTCATTTGAGACGTATCTGGCCTCGCATCAACGGGGAATGTTATATATTAAGGTCATTAAGAGGGCGGTACTGCTGGTTTTTCTGGGGCTGGTTTATAATGGGATGTTCAAGACGCTGGATTTTGCCAACCTCCGATTTCCGAGTGTGCTGGGACTGATCGGTCTTGCCAATCTTTGGGCGTCGATGGTGGTGATGCATTGCAGGCCCCGCTATCAGGCCGTCTGGGGTGCGGCCATTCTGACTGGATACTGCCTTGTGATGAATGTGGTTCCGGTGCCGGGCCATGGGGCCGGCGTCCTGACTCTGGAAGGCAACTTTGCATCGTGGATTGACCGTCTTGTGGTGCCGGGCAAGCTGTATGCGGGCGTCAGTGATCCAGAGGGGCTTTTGATGACGATTCCTGCGTCGGTGCTGGCGATTGCGGGGGCACTGGCCGGGGCATTGATTAAGAACCGGGCTGTCGGGGCTTATCGAAAATGCCTGTGGCTGGCGGCGGCGGGGATTGCTTGTTTAGTTGCCGGGCT
>DLFY01000341.1 GCA_002482415.1 Phycisphaerales bacterium UBA7708 | reverse complement strand
GGGTTCGGATTTCATGGCTCATGGTTGCCAGGAAATCGCTTTTGGCCTTGCTGGCATCCATGGCTTCCTGGGCGAGTTTATTGGCCTGCTGTGCGGCGGTCTCAAGACGGGCATTGAGATGTTCCATTTCCCGGTTGGCTCGTTCGGCCTGTTCCTTGGCCAGACGAAGCTGCTGTTCGGTGTGTTTCCGTTCGGTGATATTATTGACCACCACGAGGGCGTGCGTTTTGCCTTCCAGTGCGAGCGGGACGGCACTGATTTCGAGGCACAGAGGGGTTTGATGCTCGTTGATCAGCAGGGTCAGACTGGTTTCCTGTTTTTGGATAGTCTGGCCCTGCACGAGCACCTGATTGAGGACCATTCTAAGCGGACACAGCCGGCAGGCCTTGCCGGCGCCGCAGCCGGCGCTGTCTTCGAGGGCCGAAAGGCAGTTGATAGCATCTCCGGGGCGAAGGTTTACCATGCTGCAGACGTCTTTGCCGACCAGGCGGGCAAGGTTTTGGTTGATCTGTCGAACACGCAGGTCTGAATCCAGCAGCAGCATTCCCGTCGGTGCGATATCGATAATCGCCTGAAGGCTTTCCCGCTGAGAACGCAGCTCCTGCTCAAATCGCTTCTGTTCGGTGACATCCTGAACATATTCAAGGACATGGGTCAGCTTGCCATGCTCATCCCGAATCGGGTACCCATTCACATTCAGATACCTGAAATTTCCCTGCGCATCGGTTCTTTGTTTTTCAACCACCACTGATTGACCTGTTTGCCGGACCCGATGCACGGTACATTCGGTCTGATCCGGATCGCAGCGCTGAGTCGTATTGTGATGATGTTCATAACAGTGACGGCCCAGCGGATCGCCGTTTGCGGATGCGGCTTTGTTGGCCATGACGATTTCATAGTTCCGGGCGTCGATGACATAATACGGCTGGGTTAGTGCATCAATGCTGTGCTGCAGAAACCGTTTGGAACTCAGGGTTTTTTTGAGCAGCTCGACAAAGACCATGCTGACGGCAATCACCAGAAAGACCAGGCCGATTGCCAGCACCAGACCTTCTTCCACCCAGTTCCAGTACAGGGTCTGGTGGAATGCATCGGTTTCAATGGTGCATAATTGCCCGGTCTCAAGCTGGTCCTGCCAGCCGGCAACCTGCCGGGCAAATTCCTGATTTCGATTCCAGCTCCAGTACATTCCCAGAGCACAAAAAATGGATACAAACAAAACCAGGGCCATGATGCTGAAAGCCACTGTTCTGCGATTTTCAAACCTGGAATCGGACTTTTTCATAATCAATCCTTGTTCGACTCAATTATCGATCTGTTCTGGTTCCATACCCAGCAACANNACAGATATCCGGACAACGATGTTTCGGCTATTTCAGAGCGATAATTAATACCTGAGGATGGGTTTATGCAGCAGAACCGTTATTGTGCCGGTGCAATGCGTCATCGGCAGTAAAGCCACGGAGAATTGATTTGCGGCGTCCGATAATCTTTTGCGTGATAGGCAATGAAATAAATCGGAGTAATATGTTATTGGAGACCTATCGCCGCTTTTTGGCTTGTTTTTTGAGGAATTTTTCCGGACGGAAGCGGCGGCCGCGCGGTTCTTCAATCAGCGGTTCAGCGGGGGCGACAAATAACTGGCGGCCGGCGACATTGACGGTCACGATACGGACACGGATGGGCTGTCCCAGATGGATGCTTTTGCCGGAATGCCGTCCGATAACCGCCTGGGCTTTTTCGTTGTAGCGCCACTCGTCCAGACCGAGGTCGCCCGGCTCGATCAGCCCTTCGATGCCGAACTTGACACACTGAACAAAGACGCCGAAATTCGTCAGCCCGGAAACGACACAATCCATTTCGTCGCCTATTTTCTTGCTGAGCATCTGGAGAATTAAAACCGTTTTCAGTTCGTGTTCAGCATCGGCGGCCTGGACTTCGGTGTAAGAAATATGTCTGCCGATTTCCAGCAGTTCGGCTTCGGTCAGGACATCTTCAAGGCCGATTTTGGCCAGTTGCCCTTTGACATACAGATCGATTAAGCGGTGAATCATCAGGTCCGCATAGCGGCGGATGGGGCTGGTGAAATGGCAATAGTGCCGGTCGGCCAGGGCAAAGTGGCCGATATTCAGCGGCGAATACTCCGCCTTCTGCATGCTGCGGAGGATGTACATATTGACGGCGTAGGACAGCGGGGTCTCTTTGACCGAGGCCAGCAGGTCCTGAATGGCGGTCCGGTCCAGGTGCCGCGGGACGCGAATGCCGCAGAGCTTGACAAAGCGGCTGATATTTTTGGTGCTGACGGCATCGGGGTCGGGGTGGATGCGCCGCATGAAGGGAATTCCAAACCGGTCCAGCGCCGAGGCGACCGCGACATTGGCTTCCACCATGAACATTTCGATGATGGTGTGCGGGTAACTGTCATCGGCGGGATGGGCATCGACGACCCGGCCGGCCTTGTCGAGAACCAGTTCCGTCTCGGGCAGGTCCAGGTGAATCATGCCGTTTTTGTCGCGACGGACCTCGATGGCACGGGCGAGAATTTCCATATCCTTGAGCAGAGCCGTGACTTCGCCGGGAAAGCCCTCGGCTTTGCCTTTGAGAATATGGTCGGCCTGGTCGTAGGTTAATCTGGCCCGCGAACAGATGATGCTGTTGGCAAATTCCGTACCGAGGATTTTACCCTGCGGGTCGTAATGAATATAGACGCTTTTGGCAAAGCGTTTCTGTCCGGGCTGAAGGCTGCAAATTCCATTGCTCAGGACTTCCGGCAGCATGGGGATAACCCGGCCTGGCAGATAGACGCTGTTGCCGCGGAGGCGGGCTTCCTGATCCAGTGGGGAATTAAGCGGGATAAAGGTAGCCACATCCGCGATATGCACCCCCAGCACCCAGTTGCCTTCGCTGTCTTTACGCAGGCTGATGGCGTCGTCGAAATCCCTGNNCATCCGGGGGGTCAATGGTGATGATGACCTCGCCGGTGATGTCATCCCGGTCGGAGGCGGTGTCGGGATTATAGTCCTGGGCGGACTGATGGGCCTGCTGTCGGCATTCCTCGGGGAATTCATAAGGCAGGCCGTACTGGGCGATGATAGCGTTGATTTCGGTGTCGTAATGTCCGGCGCGGCCGAGCACCTGGACGATGGCACCCTGGNNAGGGATAGCTGACGATTTCGACAATAACCTTGTCGTTTTCGCGGGCCTGGCTGGAGTCGGCGTCCTGGACGAGGATGGGGGGATTGAAGCCTTTGCCTTCCGGGGTGACATACCAGCCGCCGCCGTTGGCTTTGCGGAGCAAACCCACGAAGCGATTGTTGCCGCGTTCGATAATTTCGGTGATGACGCCGGAGTAGCGGCTCTGGCCGCGGAAATTGCGTTTGACCACTTTGGCCGCGACGGTATCGCCGTTCATGGCGCCGGCGGTTTCATCCGGCGGCACAAATAAATCTCCGTGGGCGTTGGGTTCGAGGGGGACGATGAATCCGAAGCCGCGTTCGTTGGCGCGGAAGGTGCCGATGATTTTGTTGCTCATCGCCGGCAGGCTGACATTGCGCTGGGCGTCGACGACCAACTGGCCCTGCAGCCGCAGGTCATTCAATGCATTTTGAAACAGGGAGTATTCCGACGGCCCATAACCCATCGCATCGGCCAGCTTGGCCGGGCTGATCGGTTTATAGTCCCGTCTGGACAGAACCCGCAAGATTTGTCGTTTGAGTAATTCCAAAAAGATCGCTTCTGATTGAAATTATGCTGTCAGGACACACGCCGCACAAGGTATCGCCCGTCGGAGGAGCTTACGTTATCATGTTCACGGTACTGCAAATACAAAAGGCGTCCGGCCGAACAGATATCGACCGGAACGCCTTAATTTGTGCAAAAGATTGTTCCTAAGCGGCGGAGGTGGACCCAGTTCCCCTGGTCTTGAGGCTGTTGAGCCTCTTGGCCATACGGGACTTGATCCGCGACGCCGTATTCTTATGCATGGTGCTGCTGCTGGCAATCTGGTCCAGTTTTTTGGTCAGCAGCGTATATTCCTGCTGAGCCTTGTCAAGATTGCCATCATCAATTGCCGTCAGAAAACGCTTGGTAAAGGTCTTCAACATGCTCTTGCGAGCACGGTTGATCGTGCGCTGTTTGGCGTTCTGACGAACACGTTTTTTGGCTGATAACGAATGAGCCACGTTTTTCTCCTGTTCACTTACCGTTATTCAAACTCTTACACTGAGAGGTTGGGTCTTCTCGACAAACTATGTCGATTATCGTCTTCAGAATCAGCTATTATGCGCAGAAGACCGCAATTTGTCAATACGCTGACTGACGTCTTTGTAAGAAAAGTCGGTTTGAGCCAGCTTTCGGTAGAGTTCGAGGGCCATTTCGGTTTTATTAGATGCTTCGTAAGCCCTTGCCATATTGTATCTTATGTCTTTTCCGATGGGACTGTCCGGGGTGGTGCATTCTTTTAAGGCCTGCGAAAAAATATCGACCGCATCGTCGTTCCAGCCCTTCAGGAGGAAGCAAACGCCCATTTTATCCATCGCCGCGACGCGCAAACGCGGATCATTGCGGGCCTCCTGGAGCAGGGGAATGGCTTTGTCAAACTGCTGGGACTTAAGCAGGCAGCGTCCATATTCATACTTGAATCGCAGGTCTGTCGGGTAATTGTCCACGCACTGCTGGTAATAAACCTGCTCTTTTTGTTCCAATTGATGGTTAAGCTGGGCGATCTGGTCTTTAGGGTTCTCATTGGGTAAAGCAATAGTGCCTTCATGAACCTTGCGAATCAGGGTGCGAAGGGCCTTGATTTCCAGCTCCATCAGTTTTTTGCGAAAGATGAAGTCTTTGGTTTTTTCGTAGGTCTCTTTGAGCAGATGCTCGGCCTCCACCATCGCAGGCTTGGTTTCCAAATCGACCAGTGCCTCGGCTAATTGCAGGATGTTGGTGGTGGAAGTAGGTGCCTGCTGATATTGGCGACGAGCCTCTATTGCAATCCGGTGTTTGGCGTTTTCACTTTTGACGACATTTTCCTGGGACTGCAACTGTTCCTGATGTTCTCGGTCGTTAATCGATTCTCGGAACGTGGTGGTTTTGCCGTATTTGCCCTTTTCCATGGTCATACTGGCCGACAAATCCCGCAATTCATCCTTGAGGGCATCATCTTCGGGCTTTAATGCGATAGCCGCCTGACAGGCATTGACTGCTTCGGTGAAACGCCCCAGTTTTTTATAGCTGTCTTTCAGGAGCATATAGGTCTTAAATGAGGGCTTTGCACTGGCCCGATTGGCATCAAAAATAAGCTGTGCAATCCATTCGGCAGTTCGGGTGAATCCCCCTTCGGTCGCAGCGGTCAGCATTTTTTCCGCATATCCGATATTGTCGGGATCTTTAGCCAGCAGATATTCAGCGTTAAAGAGCTGATCGGTGGGGGTTTTTCCGCCGACCCGCTTAATCAGGTCCATCATGGACGGTTTTTTACCGCCTTTGCCCTGACGGACCAGCGCCAGTTTCCGCAGGCGGGCGTGGCCGTCTTCGAGGGCATCCGGAGACAGCTTCAGGCCTTCCATAAATAAGTCTATGGCGTAATCGAAGTTATCGGTGGCCGCCACTTCCTCGGCGCGGGTGAAAAAAGCTTTTGCCTTTTCAAGACCCGCATCTAATGTGTCATCATAGTGTTCGATGCGTAACCTCTTTCAAATCTGAGTGTTAAAGTCAATATCTTATCGGCCTAAGCGGGTATTTGTCAACAATAAATGCTTGTTGATTTGACCCCAATATGATATAAAGCCGTTTTATTCATTATTGAAAGGAAAACCTACATGTTATCGGCAATCGCAAAAACAGACCCCAAGGTCTATGAGCTGATTATCGGCGAAAAGCAGCGGCAGGAAAACTGCATCCGTCTGATTCCGTCGGAAAATTATGTCTCGCAGGCGGTGATGGACGCGACCGGCTCCTGCTTTACCAATAAATATGCCGAAGGCNNGGCTACCCCGGCAAACGCTATTATGAAGGCCAGCAGTTCACCGACCAGGCGGAAAATCTGGCGATTGACCGGGCCAAACAGGTCTTTGGGGCCGATGGTGCCAATGTGCAGCCGCATTCGGGCTCGTTTGCCAATATGGCGGCCTATTGTGCCCTTGCCGCCCCCGGGGAGACGATTATGGGGCTGTCGCTGCCGCATGGCGGCCATCTGACCCACGGCTGGAAGGTCAGCTATACCGGCAAATTCTTCAACTCCGTCCAGTACGAACTGGACCCCGCCACCGGCCGGCTGGATTATAATAAGATTGCCGACTTAGCCAAACAGCACAAACCGAAAATCATTATCTCCGGCTCCAGCGCCTACCCGCGGGCCATCGATTTCAAGGCCTTTGACGAAATTGCCAAATCGGTCGGTGCTTTCCATGTTTCCGATATCGCCCATATCGCGGGTCTGGTGGCCGGCGGGGCGCATCAAAGCCCGATTCCGTTTGCGGATGTGGTCACGACCACGACGCACAAATCCCTTCGCGGTCCGCGCGGCGGGATGATTTTGTTCAAAGAGCAGCACGCCGCCGCCGTCAATAAGGCGGTCTTCCCCGGCCTGCAGGGCGGCCCGCATATTCATACGATTTCAGCCCTGGCGGTCTGCCTGGGCGAGGCATTGACCCCGGCATTCAAGGCTTACGCGGCTCAGATTGTCACTAATGCCAGAAAGCTGGCCGAAAAACTGATGGAATACGGCTTCAACTTAGTCAGCGGCGGAACGGATAACCACCTGATTCTGATTGACTTACGCAATAAAAACCTGTCGGGTAAACCGCTGGCCAAGGCGCTGGATCGGGCGCATCTGGAATGCAATTATAACTCGGTACCGGGCGATACGGCCCCGCCGTTCAATCCGAGCGGTCTGCGTCTGGGGACGCCTGCGACGACGACCCGCGGGATGAAAGAACCGCAGATGGAACTGATCGCCGGGTGGATTAAGACCGTGGCTGAGAATATCGACAACGAAACGGTCATCAAGAAAGTCGCCGGCGAAGTCGATGCCCTGTGCAAGCAGTTTCCGGTCAAAGAATCGTTTGTCTAAACGATTCAGACAGACTTAAAATGAAAAAGGCAAGCCGAAGGGTTTGCCTTTTTTTATTGTCTGAATCAGGTCGAAATGAGGAGGACTATTTTTTATGTGCGATGCGGGCCAGGCCGCCGAGGGCGGTTTCTTTATAATCGGACTGCAGATCCAGGCCGGTCTTTTTCATCACTTCGACGACTTCATCGAAGCTGATGCGGTGTCGTCCATCCGTGGCAAGGGCGTACGAAGCACACTCCACCGCCCTCATGGCCGCGACGGCGTTGCGTTCGATGCAGGGAATTTGAACCAGGCCGTTGATGGGGTCGCAAGTCAGGCCGAGCATGTGTTCCAAGGCCATTTCTGCGGCATATTCGATCTGTTCAGGCGTGCCGTCGAGCAACTGTGCCGCTGCCGCTGCGGCCATCGCACAGGCGGTACCCACTTCACCCTGACAGCCGATTTCAGCCCCGCTGATGGAGGCGCGTTTGGCCACCGATGAGCCGAACACGCCTGCGGTTGCCAGTGCCTGCAGGATGATGCGGGTCGGGAGACGATAGTGCTTTTCAAAATAATATAATACCGCCGGCACGATTCCGCATGAACCGCAGGTCGGCGCCGTCGCAACCGTATGGCCTGCGGCATTTTCTTCCGAGACCGCCAGGGCATAGGCGGCCAGCAGATTCAAATCCCGCTGAATGCCCACCCGTTCATTGGCACAGGCCATCATGGCTGGAGCCCGCCGGGCCAGATTCAATCCCCCCGGCAAAATCGGGTCTTCCGGCATCAATCCCCGGCTGATTGCCTCGCACATGGTCTTCCAGATGGCTCGCAGATAGTCCCACAATTCAGCTCCTTCGTGCTGGTCGGCGAATTGCCAGATGGGATGATGCTCCGCCCGGCACCAGGCCAGCACGTCCTCGATGCCGGATACCGGATAATCCGGATATGCCACATCCAGCGGCTTGCCGTCCTGGTCGGCCAGGTCGCCGCCGCCAATGCTGTAGAAAAGCTGTTCGGCCAGTATTTTTCCGTTTTGGTCGAGGGCCTTGAGCCGCAGGCCGCAGGGGTGATGGGGTAGAAAAACGTCCGGCCGCCAGACGATTTCGAAGGTCCAGCCTTGGAAAACGGCTTCGAGTGCCTTATCGGTCAGGTGGCCTTTGCCGGTGGCGGCCAGGCTGCCATAGAGTTCCGCCTGAATCCGCGATACATTGTGGGGCAAGCTGTCTTTGAATCGCAGAGCGGCATTTTTGGGCCCCATGCTGTGCGAGCTGGAAGGGCCGATGCCGGCCTTATAGAGTTGTCGAATGGATTTCATATTGTCCCTGGCGATCTTGGATTTTCATTTCTATATTGAATCTTACTTAAAGTTTTCCGTTTCGGCGCGGCTAAAGAGCTTCCAGCCGCCAGCTTCCAGCAACCACTTTATCACTGCGGCTGCATAGGGTAACGTCACCCAGTGAATACGCGCGGCATAAAAGCGGCCCGTGGAAGCCGCAGAAAATCATACCCGATGGGTATATTTCTAATCCATATCAGGATGGAGCGAATACCAAGACTTTACCCGCCGGCCGCGAGGGTGTCAATTGATTGTTTTCTGCACTGAAATTTAACGCGACATTGGCACGAAAAAAGGCCCCAGCGGTTCTTCTGCGTCAAAGGCTAATGGACTAATTGTGGATTTTAACCTGTTTTGGACAGACTTTTGTTGAATATACAGGATGGGAGTAGTAGAATACTGTGCAGATGAGCCAAAGTGTCTGAAGAGAATACCCTACTGTATAAATTTGAATGAAACAAATGTATAATGGCAAGATGGCGATTAAAACTCCAGGAAGAATTACCCGAAGTCTTTAATGAGGTACAAAAGGATGACAGGGATTTCTCACAAGCACATGCTTTTTGTTGCTTGAGAGATGTATATCAAGAAAGTATAAAACAACGAAACACGACATTAATAAAGACGATCATACAGTTTGCCAGCTGGGTCATTGAGGAAGGCAGAGATGATATGAAAGGCATTCTGGCCGCATGTTTTGTTGAGCATATCTATGATGGCTTAGGCCGAGAAGATATCAAGTACCTACATCCATTATTGGAAGATTCGACATTACTCAAGTTCAGCAAGACGATCCCCCTTTGCAGTTACCCCGAAAAATAAAATAGAAATAAACTGAATGGCAGAAGGAAAATTGTATAGATTTGAAGCAGTAACATGCTGACAATTGGCAACAGGTATAAGAGCCATGATGGATTATGAAAGTATAGGAGTCTTATTTCATGTGTTTAAAGACTTTCCATGCAAATAAGAAATTGGCCCCAACTGTTATTGGAATTACTATATTGACGTTGCTGTTTTGCAGCTGTGTAAAACAGATATCTCATGAAGAATTATGTAGGATAGAAGAATCCGGCCGAGGCAATACTTTTCTAACTCTTATCTGGTATATGGGGTCAAAGGATGGATACGACTATTTTCATGCTGGTTTTAGTCAAGATACAAATTCATTAAGCTGGGGACATCAGGGTGCCTATAAAGTTCTATCCAAAAATACATCCGTTGATATGAGATTTAAATTAACAACGGATAAAAGTCTGTGGACAGCATACTCCTGTTCGGAGTTTCCAGATGGCTCTGTTGGTTATGAACGGATTCATGATATAGAAAATATTCCAGCTTTTCATTGGCATAGATGGCCAGAGAAGGAATAAGTATCATCTCACTCTTGTCAATATATATTTATCCGAGACAGCAGTAATATCATCTATTTTTATGAGCGTGATTTTCTGTGATACGAGGATCAGAATCGAATCTGCAGTCGTCCGAAGAAGGTTCTTCCGGGAAGTTCCATGGATGAGAAGTATCCCACATCATACACCGAATCAATCGTGTCATTGAGCACATCGGTAACGCCAAACATGATTTCTCCGTTTCCTTTGGCAAAACTATGCGACAGGGTTAAATCCAATCGATGAGAAACCCCGGGGTCCCCAACGAGAGCGGCATGAGATTCAATGCCATTCTGGTAGGCATAGTTGGCGTTCAACGCCCAGTCCTTATCCAAAAACCATCTGCCGCTGATGCCGGCTTTGTGCTGCGAGGGCAGAATCGAACGGGTGACCTGTGCGAATTCGTCCGTGGTGATGGCGTTATAGGCATACCAGCCGGTCATCCTGACGGTTTTGTACTGCCAGCTCAATGACGTTTCGGCTCCCCAGGTGTTGGCCCCGTCAATATTGTCCAGCGTGCTGGTAGTCACACCAAACATATCCGTCGAGTTAGTAACGCCGATCAGGCGTTCCATGCGCTGGTAATAGGTGTCCATATTCAATGTAAGATGATCAGACAGTTGGCCGGTATAACCCGCTTCAAATGCATACGTGCCTTCATTGCCGATGCCGTCGGCGCTGGGGATGGTCCTGAACAGGCCGCCGACAACCGGGGCCTGCAGATAATTGCCGATAGTGTCCCGAATGCCGACCGACGGAGAGCGAAACGACCTGGCAAAGCTGGTCCGCACGATATGGTCCTGCTTGTCATCGAGTGCATATAAAGCCGACAATCGCGTGGACCAGTCGGTGGTGGTTTCGCTGTAATCGTCCAGACGCAACTGACCTTCAAGGGTAAATCGCTCTGAAACAGCCCAGCGGTCGATCAGGAACAGCCCCGCCCAGTATTCGTTATAAATATCGTGGAAAAAGTTCAATTCATCCAGCGAGGAGTGATTATCGACATTGATACGATCCCAGCGAAAATTACCGCCGACTGAGGCCGTGTGGTCCTCGGCGGGCTTGAAGGTGATTTGGGCTTCAACGTCATTTTGCATGTATCCGATCCGGTCTGTCACCACGCGCTGATGAGACTGCCAGACATTACCGGTCCACTGAATCGAACCGCTGGTGTCCTGGTCGAACTGGTGATCCATCCGGACAAACATCCGGGTATATTCAACCAGAATGTCGCGTCGCGGGAAGACACCGATAAATTCGTAATCCCCCTCCTGGCTGGACGTGTGGGCGCTGCCAAAACTCCAGCGGGTCTGGTCGTCGGCACGGTATTCGGCCGCAAGGTCGAATTTCCAGAATCGACCCCTGTCGCGGGCCGAATAGCTGCCGATTCCCATCAGGGACTGGATGGGTAAGGCGATGTCGGACTGATATTTGCCCGCGCCCGCCGCGTCGGAA
>DLFY01000241.1 GCA_002482415.1 Phycisphaerales bacterium UBA7708 | reverse complement strand
GGCGCAACAGGCCTGAGCTTCACACCTACGTATTTGAAAACAAAACAGTAAAAAGATGAATTATGGAGAATGCAATGAGTAAGACAAGAACAGCAAAAGCAATCGTGTGTGCAATGGTATGTGTATTAAGCTTGACGACGTACGCGGAAGAAACATCTNNTCTCAGATGAACCCGCACTGGGCGTTGGGATATCCACAGCATTCATGAGCAAGTATATCTGGCGCGGCCAGCTGCTAAATGATGACTACGTGATGCAGCCTTCGGTGGGACTGACCTATGGGAACTGGTCTGCATCGCTGTGGGGCAATGTTGATATGACCGACTATCATGACAATGACTGGGAATTTACAGAATACGACTGGACGATTGGGTATGCCGACAAGCTTCCAGGAATTGACATCCTGAAGTATTCGGTGGGCGCTATTTATTATTACTTCCCGAGTGTAACCGATGACAGTGATACCGTGGAAGTCTATGCCGGCCTGGGCCTGGATATGCCGCTGAGCCCGACACTGACTATGTATCGTGACATTGATGAAGGCGATGGAACCTACGTTGCATTCAGCGTCAGCCATTCCATTGAGAAAATTATGGAATTGGCCCCCGATATGCCGGTTGGCATGACCGCATCTGCCAGCATCGGCTGGGGCAGTGATGGTTATAATAAATTTTACTGGGGCGGCCTGTCGGATAGTGCCATGCAGGACCTGACCCTGTCGGTTGGTTTCCCGATTCCCATTATGGGGTGGACACTGACACCGAGTGTCAATTACGTGACCCTGCTGGACAGTGATGTGCGTGCGGCGGATACGTATGCAACCTACAGCGGCAACAATGACAGCGATTATGTCTTTACGGGGATAACTCTGTCAACCAGTTTCTAATCAAATAAATTGATATTGAAAGGTATTTAAAATGCGACACGATTTTAAAATAAATAAAAGTCTGCTTATGGTGAATATTTTGCTGTTCATGCTTTGGGCGGGGGCGGCGCTGGCAGATGAGGCCGCTCCAGCTCCCGTGGACCCGGTGGCGGAGGCAAAAACCGAATTGCAAACCAATCTGAATATCGTCTGGACCTGTATTGCTGCATTTCTGGTGTTTTTCATGCAGGCCGGATTTGCGATGGTGGAAACCGGATTTACCCGGGCCAAAAACTCTGTCAATATTTTAATGAAGAACCTGATGGACTTTTCCGTTGGCAGCCTCGTGTTTTTTGTCGTTGGTTTTGGGCTGATGTTCGGAGCCAATAGCAGCGGTTTCTGCGGCACAAGCCTGTTTGGACTGGCCGGAACGGAACCTGGATCCGATTGGAACTGGACGTTCCTGATCTTTCAAACCGTCTTTGCTGCAACGGCGGCGACGATTGTGTCCGGTGCAATGGCCGAACGGACCAAGTTTATCTCGTACCTGATTTACAGTGCGGTAATATCGCTGATTATTTATCCCATTTTCGGTTCATGGGCATGGGGNNCAACCTGCTGCTGACTGATAACAATAGCTGGCTGGCCAAAATGGGCTTTCATGATTTTGCTGGCTCGACCGTGGTGCATTCCATCGGCGGCTGGCTGGCTTTAGCCGGTGCGATCATTCTTGGTCCGCGTATCGGCAAATATGGACCGGATGGAAAACCCAAAGCGATCATGGGACATAATCTGCCCCTGGCTGCGCTGGGTGTATTTATCCTGTGGTTCGGCTGGTTTGGCTTCAATCCCGGCAGCACGACTGCGGGCAATGGTTCCATAGGATATATTGCGGTTACGACCAACCTGGCTGCGGCCGCAGGGGCGGTATTGGCATTGATTACCTCCTGGGTTGTGATTAAAAAACCGGATATCTCCATGTCATTGAACGGTGCATTAGCCGGTCTGGTTGCAATCACGGCCCCCTGTGATGGAGTTTCCCCGATGGGTGCAATCGCCATTGGTTCTGTAGCAGGTATTCTGGTTGTATTGAGCGTATTGTTCTTTGATTATGTGCTTAAAATTGACGACCCAGTGGGTGCCGTAAGTGTTCATGGAATCAACGGTCTCTGGGGTACGATTTCGTTTGGATTATTTGCCATGGATGGCGGATTGTTCTACGGCGGTGGATTTAAACAACTGGGAGTTCAGTTGCTGGGTGCCGGAACAGCGTTTCTCTGGGCATTCGGATTAGGGCTGATTTTGTTTATTCTCCTGAAGAAAACGGTTGGGCTTCGCGTGAACCCTGAAGAAGAACGCAAAGGTCTGGATATCGGCGAACATGGTATGGAAGCCTATAGTGGATTTCAAATTTTCAGTTAAATTTTATCGGAGAACGAACATGAAACTAATCATAGCATATATACAACCCCATAAACTGGAAGAAGTCAAAGCCGCCCTGGCCAAAGCCGAGGTCGGAAAAATGTCGGTCACCAATTCGCTCGGCTGCGGGGCCCAGATGGGGTATGAAGAAAGCTACCGCGGTGTCAAATTTGAGGTCAATCTGCTTAAGAAAGTGCGTCTTGAAATTGCCGTCAATGAGAGTTTTGTGGAAAAGACCGTCAACACCATTATCTCAGCCGCCCGCAGCGGACAGATTGGCGATGGCAAAATCTTTATTATCGATCTGGTCGAATGCATCCGGATCCGAACAGGAGAAAGAGGTTCGGTGGCGATTGGATAAAATAAAATAGTTGTTGTTCCATGACAGCGGCATTGTTCCTGCAATGCCGCTGTTGTTTTTTTACCGATTAGAGACTTTTGGTTTTATCTTGCTCAATACAAATATGTCGTCGAATAATCCCATATATACAATAATGTAATTATATCCTTTTTTGTCAATGGGCCATAAGTAGTTATATTGCAGTCACTTAAAGAAAATATTGTATCGTATTCTGGTTTGGTACAGTTTTTGTTATTAAAGATTTCATTGACGTATTAAATTTGCCATAGAGTTTTCAGGAGAACAGCAAAATGAAAAACAAGCTTAGTAAATGGTTGATACTGCTGATGCTGGGACCGATTGTTTCGGTTTCGGCATTGGCCGAAGAGGCAATTACTCCATCTTTGGAATCGGTGCCTGCCGCCGCCTCGCCAGCTCCCGCGATTGACACCGGCGATACGGCCTGGGTGTTAATCAGTGCGGCACTGGTGATGATTATGACACCGGGACTTGCATTCTTCTATGGCGGCCTGGTCCGCAGGAAAAACTATCTTAATGTTCTGATGCAATGCATGATTATCCTGGCGGTGTTGAGTGTTCAATGGGTTGTCTTTGGATACAGCTTGTCTTTTGCTCCGGGCAGCAAATGGATCGGCGGTCTGCAATGGTCGCTGCTGCAGGGTGTAGGGCTTGAACCTTATGCGGACTATTCCGCCACTATTCCGCATCAGGCATTTATGATATTTCAGGCCATGTTTGCCGTAATTACTCCGGCCCTGATTATTGGTGCCTTCGCCGAACGTATGAAGTTTTCCGCGTTTCTAATCTTTACAGTGTTGTGGGCAACTCTGGTCTATGATCCTGTGGCTCACTGGGTTTGGGGGCTTGGCGGAGTCTTGCGTAACATGGGTGCGCTGGACTTTGCCGGCGGTACTGTGGTACATATCAATGCCGGTATTGCGGCATTAGTTACAGCCATGGTTATTGGAAAACGGAAAAATATCGATAAACACACGATGCCTCCTCATTCGTTGCCATTTAGTGTGCTGGGGGCGGCTTTACTGTGGTTTGGCTGGTTTGGTTTCAACGCCGGAAGTGCTCTGAGTGCAAACGGTTTGGCAGCGAATGCATTTGTTGTGACGCATACCGCTGCTGCAGCGGCGGCCTTGACCTGGGCTTTGATTGACTGGCGCATTCACGGGGCACCCACCATGCTGGGAACAATTTCTGGCGCTGTAGCAGGATTGGTGGCGATTACTCCGGCCGCTGGATTTGTTGGGATAGGTTCATCATTGATCATTGGAATTACAGTCAGCATCTTCTGCTTTATTGCTGTCAGCTACCTCAAACCCAAATTCGGTTACGATGATGCTCTGGATGCGTTTGGCGTCCATGGGATAGGCGGTTTGTGGGGTGCCCTGGCAACGGGATTATTTGCCACCAAATCCATCAATCCTCTCGGNNTCTATGGCAATCCAGCACAGTTCTGGATTCAGATCAAAGCCTGTGCAATTACGATTGTGTATGCTTTTATTGTAACGTGGATACTTTACAAAATTATAGACATGCTTATAGGTATGCGTGTCAGCGATAAAGCCGAAGCTATGGGGCTGGATATTACCCAGCATAATGAACGGGCATATACCGCTCTTGAGTAAACAGAATATCGATATCGGGAGATAAATAAATGAAACTGATTATAGCCATTATCCAGCCGCATCGGCTGGAAGAAGTAAAAGAAGCATTATATAAAGCCGAAGTCAACCTGATTACCGTATCCGAGGTATTTGGACACGGCCGGCAGGGCGGAATTACCGAAGTCTATCGCGGCTTCAAGGAAACCGGAAACCTGCTGCGTAAAATTCGTCTCGAAATCGCAGTCAATGACAGTTTTGTTGATCCGACCATTAAGGCCATCACAAGCGGAGCCAGAACAGGTGAAATCGGAGATGGAAAGATATTTGTTCTCGACCTGGAGCAATGTGTTCGGATTCGTACAGGCGAAACAGGAGGTATTGCTATAGGTTAATCAAGATCAAAAACAACAATATTGTATTAATATAAGGGCCGGGGTGACAAATATGTAACTCCGGCCCTTGTATCACATTCTATCTTTCTGAATCCCAAGTCTATGCCAGGGAGTGATTTGCATAAAATATATGGAAATTTTCGGGGTTGGTATGTCTGTTGCACATCTACCGAGCTTTTAACAGTTTTGTTAAAACATCATGCTGTGCTTATGATGCAAACGTGGACTGATTGAGCAATGACTATCTTGTGTTATGAAGAAAGGGATGAGTGTGAGTACAAAACAACGTTTTACGCGCAGGATAAAGCAGGTACTCAGCGTGTTGATTTTTCTACTATGGGGCTCATCTCAGGCTCAGGCGGCTGATGATCCCAATACAGGATTGATGCAGACAACGGATGTGCTGTTTTTGCTGTTGGGAGCAGTCATGATCCTTGCCATGCACGGCGGATTTGCATTTCTGGAGGCCGGTTCGGTTCGCAAAAAAAATCAGGTCAATGCCTTAAATAAAATTATATGCGAATGGAGTTTTTCGACCATCATATATTTTCTGATAGGCTATCCAATCGCCCGCGGCGTGTCATTTCTGGTTCCCGTTCAGCAAATGGAAGCCGGACACGGCATTGAATATGTGCGGTTCTTTATGCTGCTGGGGTTTGCCGCCTGCATCCCAGCGATTATTTCGGGCGGCGTAGCTGAACGTGCCAAATTCTGGACGAATTCGCTGGCTGGGGGCATTTTTGTGGGGCTGGCCTATCCCCTCGTTGAAGCCTTTACCTGGGGGCAATACAGTACATGGCTTGCATCGCCGGACGGCTGGCTGGCGAGCTGGTCATTTTGCAGGGCCGGATTTCACGACTTTGCCGGATCTGTTGTGGTTCATGCGACCGGAGGCTGGCTTGCGCTGCCGGCGGTTATCCTGCTGGGGCCGCGTTTGAAGCGATACGAAGACAATGCAATCAAAGTCAGCAGCATTCCTTTTCTTGCGCTGGGCAGTTGGGCTTTAATTGTCGGATGGTTTGGATTTAACGTGATGAGCGCCGGAACACTGTCTGGGATTTCAGGCCTGGTTGCCATCAACTCGCTAATGGCCATGGTCGGCGGCACGATTGCAGCACTGATGATTTCCCGCAATGATGCCGGATTTGTGCACAACGGGGCATTGGCCGGTCTGGTGGCGGTATGTGCCGGGTCGGACCTGTATCATCCTGTTTGTGCCATGATCGTAGGGGCTGTTGCCGGTGCCATTTTTGTATTTTTGTTTCGCGTGGAAACCGAAGAATGGAAGATTGATGATGTGCTGGGGGTTTGGCCGCTGCATGGTGTCTGCGGCGCCTGGGGCGGCATCGCAGCCGGGATATTTGGCCTGGAAGCCCTCGGCGGACGGGGCGGTGTCAGTTTCTTTTCACAGCTTTTAGTCACTGGCGCCGTGGTGCTGTTTACACTGATTGTCAGTGCGGCGGTATATGGACTGCTTAAAGTGACCGCCGGCATAAGGCTCGAAAACCACGAAGAAAAAATCGGGTCCGATCTGGCCATTCATCTCATCCAGGCCAATCCCGAAGAAGCCATTTAAACGACCCGAAAAGACGAGATAACACTCTGTTTATATCGATAGTGATAAATACATCCTGACAGGAACTTTAACGATGAAGATGGTAATTGCTATTATCCAGCCGGAAAAACTGGAAGCTGTGAAAACGGCACTGTTCAATGCTGAAGTACATAAGATGACGGTAAGTCGTGTTCGCGGCTGCGGTCAGCAGGCGGGCTATGATGAACATTATCGGGGACAAATCAAAAATGTTCATCTGCTCGAAAAAATACGCCTTGAAATTGCCGTAAACGACAATTTTGTACAACCCACGGTCAGGGCCATCATTAAGGCGGCTCAAAGCGGCAAAATCGGGGATGGAAAAATATTCATTATCACTACTGTCCAATCATAAG
>DLFY01000113.1:8853-19192 GCA_002482415.1 Phycisphaerales bacterium UBA7708 | reverse complement strand
TTCTGGATACAGCAGGTCGCTTGCATACGCAAAAACATCTGATGGATGAGCTGGGCAAGATTCGCGGCGTTGTGGTCAAGCAAATCCCCGGCGCGCCGCATGAGGTGCTTTTGGTGCTGGATGCCACGACTGGCCAGAACGCAATTATTCAGGCCAAGATGTTTTCNNCGGCATTTTCTTAGCCAAGCTGGATGGCACCGCCCGCGGGGGTATTGTAATCGCGATTAAGGATATGCTGGATATTCCCGTCAAATTTGTCGGGCTGGGCGAAAAGCCGGAGGATATCGCCGAATTCGATCCGGATGAATTCGTCGAAGCGCTGTTTGCGTAGATGGAAACAGGCGATTTTATAATAGCAATATAAAGGTATACATATGCCTAATATATGACTATATTTATCCTGTCTGGTAAGTATTTATACGGATATCAATATAGGGATATAAAAGAAGAAAGCGGCGGTAAGGAGGCAACCGCCGCTTTGCAGGTCCAGGTTAAAGAACCTGGCTTTAGGAGGAGGAGGGTAATGTCTTATTGCTCCTGATATATCATACGATATATTGCTATTTTGGTTCAAGAAAAATTTTGTAATATACTCCTATCTCTATTTACTGGCTTGTCTTATCATTTTTTAAGGTGTGGTTTTTTCGCATTTTCTGTTCGAGGGGATAAAGACCCATCAGGACGATAATAGCCAGAATGACAGTTGCGGCGGATAATCCGTAAAGCCTTGCGCCACAGGCAATTCCGACTGCTGTGACCAGCCAGATGGTGGCGGCGGTGGTCAAACCCTGCACATTGCCCTGCTGATGGATTAAAACCCCGGCCCCGAGGAATCCAACACCGGTTACGACTCCCTGAATTACCCGAGTTTCGGCATCCGGATTAATACTGATATTTTTCGCGATCAGAGTGAATGCTGCCGCACCCATACATATCAGCATATTCGTTCGTAATCCGGCCGGTTTCTGATGTATTTCTCGTTCGATACCAATAATCCCGCCATACACCAGGGCGGCTAAAAGGGGAGGAAGATAGCTTAAAAGCCCGGTATTGGCCGTCATTTCCTTAAATTCGTTTATTAATGTCTCCATCGTTTATCCAAATCCGTCTTCAGAACCATGATAGTGTTATTATTATTGCATCGGCCAGTTGTTGTTTTGACAAAAGGAGGTTTTTGTTCATTTTGTAAGATGCTTTATTAAATAGAGTTATAGATAAAGTGAAAAAGACTATAAAAAAGTCCTTGCATCGAGTGCAGATTTGAAATATCATAAAACACATAGATATAGTGATATATAAATGATGCCATTACCGAAAAAATGTGTGTATGCGTTGCGGGCCTTGTTTGAGCTTGCGTTACGGGCCCAGAAAGAGCCTGTGAATGCCCGTCAGATCGCGGATAGTCAATCGGTCCCCCTGCGGTTCCTTGAGACGATTCTCAATGAACTAAAGCAGGGTGGTTTTGTCGTGACGGTTCGGGGCAAGCAGGGCGGATTTCTGCTGGCCCGGCCAGCCAGTCAAATGACAGCGGGCGAAGTGATCGATTTTTTGCGGAAAACCGATAGTTCGCTCCTGAATTCCGACAGGGCGGGGATGTCGCCTGTGCCGGGGGATTATGCCTTTGAGCATTTGTGGGGTCGTTTGTCGGAAGCGGTGAATGAGGTTTTATTTAAAACGACCTTTCAGGATATGGTTGACCAGGAAATTAAATGTCAGTCAATGTATGTCGATAATTATGTGATTTAACACAGAGTTGAATTTTTTTTGATTATAAAGCCTACTAAAGTAATGGGAAAATAAGAGAATAAGAAAATGAATCATTATGATATTAATCCAGATATCGTCCTTGAGCAATTGAAGCGGCAGTTTGACGGGCAGAGGCCGGAGGTGATTCTTGCGGATGTTCTGGCCCGGTTCAAAGGCCGGATTACGTTTGCCACCAGCTTTGGAGCTGAAGATCAGGTTTTGACGGATATGGCGGTGAAAACGGACCCATCGGTCAGCATCTTTACTATCGATACAGGCCGGCTGCCGGAAGAGACGTTTGAGATTATGAGCCGGACAAAAGCCCATTACGGGATTCAGATTGACCAGTACAGCCCTGACTATCGTGAAGTGGAAGCGATGGTCAATACGTTTGGGCCGAATCTGTTTTATGATGGGATTGAACAACGCAAACAATGCTGCCAGGTGCGTAAGGTGTCGGTGCTTCGCCGGGTGCTGCCGGGGCATACGGCATGGATTTGCGGCCTGCGAAAGGAACAATCCGTCACGCGTCAGGGTATCGAGGTGGTACAGTGGGATGAGCAATTCGGTTTGTTTAAGATTTGCCCGCTGGCAGAGTGGACCGAACGGCAGGTATGGGATTACATCCGCCAGCATCAGGTTCCGTATCATTCCCTGCATGACAAGGGCTATCCGAGCATCGGCTGCGGGCCGTGCACACGGGCGGTCGAACCGGGAGAGGATATTCGTTCGGGCCGGTGGTGGTGGGAAGAGCCGGAACATAAAGAATGCGGATTGCACTGGGCGACAACCGCGGCGCATTAGGATATACCCAACGGGTATGATTANNGCAAAAGAAGCACGTGGTTGATGCCGCTGTACTTAGCCGCGACGAACCAGACGATTTCAAGTCGGATCAGTATATATCTAAACAGAAAGCATGCAAGCAGGATTGATATATGAGTCAATTGGATGCATTAGAATCACAGAGTGTTTATATTTTGCGGGAAGCGTATCGGTCGTTCAAGCAGCTTGTGATGCTGTGGTCAATCGGCAAGGACAGCACGGTCCTGCTGTGGCTGGCACGAAAGGCGTTTTTCGGACATGTTCCGATTCCACTGCTGCATATTGATACGCATTATAAGATTCCGGAGATGATTGCCTACCGGGACCGGTTTGCGCGGGAATGGAATCTGACAATGCTGGTCGGCAGAAATGCTGAGGCACTGCAGGCGGGACAGACGTTTCCGGCCGGGCGGTGCAATCGGCTGCAATGCTGCGCGGCGTTGAAAAGCGAAGCCCTGAAGCATACCCTCAGCGGCGAATGGCCGCGATGGATATTAAACCATCGTACGGGCGAGTACGAGGTGCAGTCCCAGCCGGAGGCGTTTACGGGTGTGATTGTCGGGGCGCGTGCCGATGAGGAAGGCAGCCGCAGCAAGGAACGGTATTTTTCGCCGCGCGACAAGCACAGCGAATGGGATATTGCCGAGCAGCCGCCGGAGTTGTGGAATCAGTTCAATACGGATTTTGCACCCGGGACGCACGTGCGGATTCACCCGCTGCTGGACTGGACGGAGCTGAATATCTGGGAATATATCGAGCGTGAGAATATCCCGATTATCGATTTGTATTTTGACCAGGGGCAGGGCACACGGTACCGGTCGCTGGGCTGCGCGCCCTGTACGGGACCAGTGGTTTCCTCGGCTCGGACGGTTGCCGAGATTATCGAGGAACTCAAGAGCGGAAAATTTGCCAATATTGCCGAGCGGTCGGGGCGTCAGCAGGATGCCGAAGACGGCGGCGGGCTGGAAACGCTGCGGCGGGATGGCTATATGTAACAGCCTGTTCCATTCGAGACTGTGTCAAAATATCAGGTTGAATTCGGATTACTCTGGAGTTGTAAGATTATGACGACTGCGACGAAAACGATTGCATCAAATTTAAATCGGGCAGAGAAAACGGCTTTGCTTGAAAAGATGAATATTGTGATTATCGGCCATGTGGACCACGGCAAGAGTACGCTGGTCGGGCGGCTGCTGGCCGATACGGATTCGCTGCCGCAGGGCAAGCTGGCCGAGGTCAAGGCCCGGTGCGAACGCAACGCAAGGCCGTTTGAATATGCTTTTCTGCTGGATGCCCTGAAAGATGAGCAGGCTCAGGGGATTACGATTGATTCGGNNACGGCGGGAATATATTTTGATTGATGCGCCGGGGCATGTGGAGTTTCTCAAAAATATGATCAGCGGGGCGGCTCGTGCCGAAGCGGCGGTGCTGGTCATTGACGCCAAAGAAGGCATCCAGGAAAACTCGCGCCGGCATGGGTATCTATTGGGGATGCTGGGCATTCGTCAGGCGGCGGTCTGCGTCAACAAGCTGGATCTGGTGAATTATTCACGCCAGACCTTTGAGGCTATCCGGGATGAGTTTTCGGCGTTTCTGCGGCAAACGGGTGTTGAGCCGCGATTTTTTATCCCCATCAGTGCCCGGGATGGGCACAATATTGCCGGACGGCTTGACAAGACCGACTGGTATGATGGGCCGACGGTGCTGGAGGCCCTGGATTGCTTTGAGAAAGAACCAGCGGCGGTGGACAAGCCGCTGCGTTTTCCGGTGCAGGATATTTATAAGTTTACCGAGCAGGGCGATGACCGGCGTATTGTGGCCGGGCGCATCGAAACCGGCAGCGTCGAGATCGGCGATGACGTGGTCTTTCTGCCATCGGGAAAAAGGGCACGCATTGCCAGTATTGAAGCGTTTAATGCACCTCGTGCCCAGTCTGCTCAGGCGGGCCGCAGTACCGGCGTTACGCTGGATCGACAGCTTTATATTCAGCCCGGCGAGGTGATGTGCCGGGCGGGGCAGGAGACGGCGCAGGTGGCAATCCATCTGCGGGTCAACCTGTTCTGGCTGGGGCGGGAGCCGATGATTTTCAATAAACGCTATCTGCTCAAGCTGGGGACGGCCAAGGTGCCGGTCTGGCTGCGGCGGATTCATACGGTGCTGGATGCGTCGGAGCTGACGACGGAGAAAAATCGCAGTCATATCGAACGGCATGATGTGGCCGAATGCGTACTGGAGACGCTTAAGCCGGTGGCGTTTGATTTGTCTTCGGCGATTGCTCAGACGGGACGGTTTGTGATTATCGACCAGTACCGGATTTGCGGCGGCGGGATTATTCTGGAGGGTCTGCGGGAGTCTCAGACGCTGGTGGCCGAGCATGTGGCCCAGCGGGAACGCAACTGGCGGCGGAGCCGGATTACGCCGGCACTTCGGGCGGCGCGGTTGGGTCAGAAATCCACGCTGGTGGTGGTGACCGGCCCTGCCGACTCGAGCGGGGAAAATCTGGCCCGGCATCTGGAAGAAACTCTTTTCAATGATGGGCGGCAGGTGTATTATCTGGGGATTAATAACAGTCTGCTGGGTATTGACAGCGATTTGAGCCGGTCGGGCCTGCGGGATGAGTTCCTGCGGCGGCTGGGCGAAGTGTCGCATCTGTTTACGGATGCGGGACTGATTCTGATTACCACAGTCAGCAATCTGGATGCGTATGAATTGAAGCTGATCAAGACGCTCAATTCGCCGGGGGATTGCCTGGTGGTCAGCATTGGGGCACAAACCGACGCGGAAATCGATGCGGACTTACGGCTGCCTGCTGATTTGCCCGCCAGTCAGGGGGCCAGAGACGTTGCCAAATACCTGGCCCAGCAGCATTATTTACCGGAGTATTATCTGTGAGTCACAATAACGTATCATCAACGAGCGGCGGGGCGGCTGGGCCGCAGCGTTTGCTGGGGACCTATCCGCAGCGTCAGGAAGGACAATGGATGCAGCGGATTCCCATATTCGGCGGTCGCATTGAGCCGCATCAGCTCAAAGCCATCGCGGCGATCGCCCGCCGGTTTTCGCCGGGCACGCCTTTGCATCTGACGACCCGGCAGGATATCGAGCTGCATGATATTGCCGAACAGGATGTCGGGGCTGTCTATCAGGAGTTGAGTCTGGCAGGGATTGCCACGTTTGGGGCCTGCGGGGACTGTGTGCGGAATATAACCATCGGGGCAGGGTGTGAATTTGTTCCGGATGGGGTGGACGTCTGGCCGCTTGCGAAATTGGTCCGGGAAACGTTGTTCAACAGCCCGACGCTATTTGCTCTGCCGCGGAAATTCAAGCTGAGCTTTTGCGGGTGCGGGCAGGGCTGCGGCCGTCCATTTATCAATGATCTTGGATTTGTCCGTAATCCGGATGGAACATTTCAGGCCATCGGGGCCGGTTCACTGGGGGCACGGCCGGAGACGGGTATCGAATTATATCCGGCTCTGTCAACACAGGAGGTGGTGTGGCTGGCGGCGGGAGCGATGGATTTATTTGCCGCCCTGGGCGACCGGGAAAATCGGCGCAAGGCACGGCTTCGGCATGTGCGTCAGCGGCTGGGGGATGAGGCATTTCGGGAGGAGCTTGGCCGTAGCTTTGAGGCGACGCGTCACACGCTTGCTGTGCCGGAGTTAAGGCCGGCTGGATCGAAAGGGCAGTATTCATTCCGGACGGTTTTGCAGTTTGTCACGGGCGAAATATCGGCGGACGAAGCTGAACGGCTGGCGGAGTTTTGCAGGGATAAAGCGATTGTGATTCGTATTAATCTGACACATGGAATCGAGCTGTATAGCCGCGAGCCTATTACCTTGCCGGCGGAGCTGGCTCGTTATGAGAATCTGCCTTGCATTGTGGCCTGTCCGGGCAATGATACCTGTACGAATGGCTTGACGGCCTGTCGGAAGCTGGCGGCGGAGCTGGCGATGCAATTGACCGGGCCATCATGGCAGGGCAAGACCATCGCGATATCGGGATGTCCCAATCATTGTGCTCAAAGTGCCGTGGCGGATATCGGATTATGCGGATGCATCAAGACTCTTGATGGCAAGCGACAGGAAGCGTATCAGATTTACCGGGGCGGAGGCAATGGTAAGACAAGTCAGTTGGCGACAGTGCAGGAGACCGTATCGACTGAACAGGCTGTTGCGAGGCTGATGGCCGAAGCAGGGTGATTACCAGCGGTTGGTGTGGAGTTTGTGGTATTTGAGTTTGTCTTTGGCGACCGGGCGGAGTTTCTGGTCGGGCTGGCCGATGGCGACCATGGACAAGACGCGGATGGAGTCGGGAATGCCCAGAACCTGGCGGACACGTGCTTCGCTGTCAGTTCCGTCGGCAGTCTGACGGAGGCGAATCTGCACCCAGCAGCTTCCGAGTCCCAGGCTGTGAGCGGCCAGATGGGTGATGGTCGAGGCGATGGAGCCATCCTCAATCCAGACATCGCATATTTCCGGGTTTGCACAGATGACCACCGCAAGGGCAGCGTGTTTGACAAATTCGGCGCCGTGCTGTTTGGCGCTGGATAACTGTTCCAGCAGGGACCTGTCCTGGACGAAGATAAATTCCCACGGGTCCAGCCCGCGCGACGAAGGACTTCGCAGGATGGCTTCTTTGAGCTGTTCGAGTTGTTCAGATGAAATGGGGGCGGATTTGTATTTGCGAATACTGCGTCGGGTGCGTAACAGGTCCAGCATAGATTAATCCACGTGAATGACACCCTGTTTGCGATCGGAGCTCAGGGCGGCGGTTTTAATAAAATCGTAGGCACTTTTGGGATTTGCGATTTTCTCGAACGTAAACTCCGGCGTGCTCTGGTCTTTGGTCATCAGCGTCAGCGTGCCGACATTGAGGATGCAATCCAGCAACGAGCGATGCAGTTTGATATCGACAATGCGAAACATATCGAGGTTGTCGATTTTGCGGCTGAAGATGCCGCGAACCCATTCGATTCGGTCGGCGGAGATTTCATAACGGATGCTTTTGATGCGGGCGATTTTGTAGGCGGCATACAGGACGACGATAAAGATGATGCCCATGCCGGCCAGACGGATCATCTGTTCGGTGCGTTCGAGCATGTCATCAGTGAGGTTGGGAATCTGCTTGAGCAGGCCGGTCAGCGGCCAGATGAGCAGCACCATGCCGAGTGTAAAAAACATCGTTGCCGACAACAGCGTCCCTGTCATCCCCCACAGGGAAGGAACTGCGATGATTTTGTCCGGACCTTTGGTCTCAGCGTCTTCCGGCTGCTCGGGACGCGGCGGCAGTTTCCGGCGGGCATGGTTGGAGACCGGAAGGCCTTTGTCGTCTTCCAGAAACTCCTTGCAGAAGCGGCATTTAATCGCCTCGGCATTGATTCGCTCGCCGCAAAACGGACANNAGAAATCATATTACAATGGTTTAAAAATTGTTTGTGGATTTTCTGAGGTTAAACGAGCATAGAATTCCAGTGCGTATCGATCTGTCATCCCGGCAATAAAATCACAGATTACTCTCTTTTTATGATGCTCCGCATGTATTTTTTGGTAAATAGATTTATAATCCGCCGGAAGAAGAGAATCTGCATTATTGGAAAGAGTGTTAAATAGAGTTTCGATGATTTCCCTTGTTCTTAATGCGACAATTTGAATTTTAGGTGAAAGAATCTGTGATTCAAAAACAAGATTTTTTAGAATTTCAATATCAACTCGAGTGTCATCTCTGAGTGACACTGTGGAAAGTGCAGGGTATTTTTTGTTTATTTTTTGAATATAAATACCTTCTATTGCTTTGTTAACAAGTTTAGATGTAAAAGCACATCTGAAATAACCATTTTCCGAAATAAGATTGGATTTATTATTTGTGAAGGGGATAAAGGTCCTGATCAAATCCTCGTTGTCAAGTTTATCAAGAGCATCAAACCAATGTTTCTGAGGCAGAAGGTCAGAGAAGATATCCTTTATCTTTTTTCTTATTACGTGCAGAGTGATTTTGGAGTTAAAACTTTGCCTTACTTTTTTGACTACATTTTCAATAAGAGTATCTGAAGCACAAATAATATCGACGGGTTTTAAGAATCCAGCCTTAAAAGAGTCTTCCAAATCATAGGTAGAATAGGCAATGTCATCAGCAATGTCCATGATTTGACATTCAATGGTTTTGAATGTTCCGGGATATTCTCTGCCGCAAATGCTCAGCTTTATAGAAGAGACGATATTCTTCTCTGAACCATAATATCCCTTTACGGGTTTGTGATTTTGTTTTTTCTGACGCCGCAAAGGAATCATGCGATCGTACTTCAGAATAGACGCAAGAGAACGAAAACTCAAATTCAAACCCAGCCTTAAATCTCTTCCGTAATCATCAATTCCAAATTGTTCTGCATTTGCTCCGTCACAAATTTCTTTTTTTTCTATTTTTGTTAATAACCTTAGTGTTTGAGCGTTCCCTTCAAAGCCGCCATATTGCAGCATCAGCTCGTCTAATACTTGCTCTCCAAAATGCCCAAAAGGAGGATGCCCCAGGTCGTGTGCAAGGGCTGCAAATTCGACAATATCGGATTCAATCTGATAATCTAACCCCTGTTGTTGTAAGTTATGGTTTAATTTTAGGGAGATGGTTTTTGCAATTTGAGCCACTTCAAGAGAGTGCGTCAGTCGATTTCTGAAAAAATCAGTTTCCAATCCTGGAAAGAGCTGAGTTTTGCCTTGCAGTCGTCTAAAGGATGGGGAGTGAATTAATCTGGCGTAATCTCTTCTCCAAGGCGAACGATATTCTTCGTGGCTTGCGGAAGATGTTGGTTTTATCCGTTGGGCATCGGTTAAAGAATAGTTCATTTTTTGGAATGAGTTTTTGAAGAACCGGTTTTAGCTTTAATAACAACCTTATCAGATATAATACGAACAGAATAAGATGTATGGCCTGACGCTCTCAATGCTTTTTCTAATGCACTTTTGGTGGCTTCATTGAGTAAATGTTCTGAATTTTTGGTCATTTTGGACATCTTTCTTTTGAATTGGTACTATATTTAATCTCCAACATGTTGAAAATCTTATCATATTTATCTTTAATAATCATATAATTTCTTGAAAAAAAAGCTATACTATCAAATTCGTCAAAAAATATTGATATTTTGGAAAACTTAATTTTATGGCATTACCAACCGTAGCAATTGTAGGCCGGCCTAATGTCGGCAAAAGCAGTCTTTTTAACTCTCTGGTCGGGCAGATGATTAGTATCGTTGACCCGATTGCGGGGGTGACGCGCGACCGGGTATCGACGATTGTCGATTACGAAGATCGGTATTTTGAGCTGGTCGATACCGGCGGCTACGGGATTGTGGATAGCGATGCCCTGAGCGAACACGTCGAGAATCAGATTTTTCAGGCCCTGGCCGCGGCGGCGGTGGTCATTTTTTTAGTGGATGTTCAGGAAGGACTTGTGCCGCTGGATATTCGGACGGCGGAACTGCTGCGGAAATATAATCTGAAAGTGATTTTTGCTGCCAATAAGTGCGACACACCCAAACATGCCCGCGGAGCGACGGAATTTACCCAGCTTGGTTTTGGGGACCCGATTTGTATTTCGACCACGCATAACCTGAATAAAACTGCGATTTTAGAGCGGATATGCAAAGAACTGGACCATCTGCCCAAAGAAAAGCCCAAAGATGCGATTATGAAGATTGCGATTGTCGGCAAACGCAACGCCGGCAAGAGCACGTTTGTTAATTCCATTGTCGGGGAAGAGCGGGTGATTGCCAGCGAGG
>DLFY01000113.1:0-8844 GCA_002482415.1 Phycisphaerales bacterium UBA7708 | reverse complement strand
ACGGACGGACGATTATTGTGATTGACACGGCCGGCGTCCGCAAAAAAGCCAAGATGGATAACAGCATCGAATTTTATGGCTACACCCGGGCCGAACGCAGTGTCAAACGGGCGGATGTGGTGCTGTTTATGATGGATGCGACGACGCCGCTGGGGCAGGTGGATAAGAAACTGGCCCACCTGATTGCCGAAGAGTACAAACCCTGTGTGCTGGTCGTGAATAAATGGGACCTTGCCAAGGGCTTTGCCAGCACCGATGAANNACATGAGCAAGGTCATTCCGAACCTGCCGCACGCTCCGATTGCTTTTACCACGGCTAAAGATGGAAAAAATATCGGGGGGGTTCTGGATCTGGCGACGGAATTGTTCAAGCAGGCCTCGGTCAAGGTCTCGACCGGCAAGCTGAACAAGGTCATTGACGTTCTGCGTCAGGAAAAGACATCGTCCAAACGCGCGGGTGTGCCGCGGATTTATTATGGTACGCAGGTGTCGGTGCGTCCGGTGTCGATTCTGCTGTTCGTGAACCGGATTAATTTGTTTGATGAGAATTTCCGCCGGTATGCCGTCAATCGTCTTGGTGAATTGCTGGGGCTGGAAGAAGTTCCCATTCGGCTGCTGCTGCGGGAACGGACACGGCGGAGCTTTAACGACTGATTTGAGGTTCTGCTGACTATGGACGCACTGGTGTTGATGCTTGTCTGCGGGGTGGGGTATCTGGCGGCTTATTACACGTATGGCCGATGGCTGGCACGCAGCATATTCGGTTTGAAGGCCGCCAACCCTGTGCCGAGCCGGGAGATGGAGGATGGCATCGATTATGTGCCGTCACGCAAGGGGCTGCTGTTCGGGCATCATTTTACGTCGATTGCCGGCACCGGCCCGATTATCGGTCCGGCGATCGGATTAATCTGGGGGTGGCTGCCGGCGCTGCTGTGGGTGACGCTGGGGTGTATTTTCATGGGGGCGGTGCACGATTTCGGGGCACTGGTGGTATCGCTTCGCAACGAAGGCAAAAGCATTTCCGAGATTGCTTCACGCTATATCAATCGGCGGGTGAGGATGCTTTTTTTTCTGATTGTGTTTTTTGCCCTGCTGATCATCATTGCCATATTCGGGATTGTGATTGCCACGGTGTTTAAGCTGTACCCGGCCAGTGTGATTCCGACGTGGCTGCAGATACCGATTGCCATTGCGCTGGGCTGGGGTGTATATAAGAAAAATGCCAATGTTGCAGTTTGTACGATTGCGGCGGTGGCGGGGATGTATCTGACGATTGGTCTGGGGGCATACCTGGAACATCGCTGGCCGGGGATATCGCAACTGCCGGAGGTCTGGGGGATGCCCTCGACGGGGTTGTGGACTATCCTGCTGCTGATTTACTGTTCGATTGTTTCGGCGCTGCCGGTGACGTTTCTGCTGCAACCGCGGGATTATATCAATGCCTGGCAATTATTTATCATGATGGGCCTGCTGGGTGCCGGCGTGATCGGGGCGGCCTTGTTTTCCGATTCCTTTACACTGTGTGCGCCGGCGATTCATCACCAGGTTCCGCCGGATGTGCCGGGACTGATGCCGATGATGTTTGTGACGATTGCCTGCGGGGCGATCAGCGGATTTCATTCGCTGGTGGCCAGCGGGACCAGCCCCAAGCAGCTTGCCAGTGAGCCGGACGCCCTGTTTATCGGGTACGGGTCGATGCTGCTGGAAGGGATGCTGGCGGTGCTGGTGATTATCTGTATCGCGGCGGGGCTGGGGATGGGGTATGAAGGCCTGACCGGCAGGGCGGTCTGGGACCAGTTCTATACGGGATGGATGGAAGGGCGCAGTATGAAAGACAATCTCCAGCCGGTGGCGGCAGGGGCGGCGAATATGATGCAGACGCTGGGGATTCCGCAGGGGCTGGGACTGGCGATTTTCGGTGTTTTTGTCTGTTCGTTTGCGGGTACAACGCTTGATACCGCCGTGCGTATTCAGCGCTATGTGGTCGCGGAAATTGCCGACGATATCAAAATCCCTGCCTTGTCCGGGCGCTATCCGGCCACCGTGATTGCGGTGATTTCAGCGGCGATTCTGGCATTTCTGGATACCTCCGGGGGACAGATTCGTTTCGGGGCCAATGCCACGGGGGCTTTGCGGCTGTGGCCGCTGTTTGGGACGGTCAATCAACTGATGGCGGCATTGGCGCTGCTGGTAGTGACCATGTATCTGAGACGCAAAGGCGGTTGGAGCTGGCTGATTGCGGGACTGCCCTGTATCCTGATTCTGAGCATTACCTGCTGGGCGATGGTCCTGAATGAAATTGGATTTGTCCACCAGAAAAACTGGCTGCTGGGCGGTGTGGGGGCTGTGATTCTGGTCATGGCGGTCTGGATGACCATTGAGACGGTGATTCAATTCTGCCACAAGAAAACGGAATAAAGCCTGTCCCGAACAGCTTTGTTTATCCTGATTAACACAGATTAATATTGTATCATTTATTGGACAATTGTAACAGGTTTTAAGCCCACCCAATTTGCCTGTCTTTCCATATTTTCTGCAACGTATTTGCAAATCGATAGTTACGTTCTGACTCAGGCAGTCTAAGATGTTATAATTAAGACGTTTACGGCTGCAATCCTCCATAAAATATCAGGTTGAAGTTTATCTGGGGATAAGGTACACTACGCGCACCATGGAGGGTCAATAGGATAAACGTTGCGCCGACAGGGATGACGGCGACCAATGCCGGATGGCCGAATTCTCTGTGCGTGTTGTTATAAGGATATCGGAAGAACGTCAATCGCAAAATCATAGAAACCAGGAGAATCCGAAATGAATTCGCAATTACCTGTACGCCTGATGTGGGGGGCTATTTGTGTGGGGCTGCTTTGTTCAGCCGTGGGCTGTGCGGCACCTGCTCCCGCACGAGATTACACCGAACTGGTCAATCCGCTGGTTGGAACCGATTCCGTCTTTAATTTTTCAACCGGCAATACGTATCCGGCCATTGCAGTTCCGTGGGGGATGAATTTCTGGACGCCTCAAACCAACAAGATGGGGGATGGATGGGGCTATCAGTATGATGCTTTCAAGATTCGCGGCTTCAAGCAGACCCATCAGCCCAGCCCGTGGATTAATGATTATGCCGCATTTTCGCTGATGCCGGTGGTTGGGAAGCTGGAAGTGGATCAGGAAAAACGCGCCTCATGGTTTTCACACAAGGCCGAGATATCCCGCCCGCATTATTACCGGGTGTACCTGGCCGATCCCGATGTGACGGTGGAAATCACCCCGACTGAGCGTGCGGCCCAGTTCCGTTTTACCTTCCCGGAGTCGGACGCGTCCTATGTCCTCCTGGATGCATTCAATAAAGGCTCGCATGTCAAGGTTTTGCCTGCCGAGCGCACTATCATTGGTTACTGCCGCAACAACAGCGGCGGGGTGCCGAAAAACTTCCATAATTATTTTATCGCTGTTTTTGATACGGATTTCCAGGAGGTATCGACCTGGAACGACTGGAAAGTACAGGCCGGGCAGACCGAAGACAAAGGCGAGCATGTGGGTGCTGTGGTTCGTTTCAAGACCACCAAGGGCCAGAAAGTGCATGTCCGGGTGGCGTCTTCCTTTATCAGCCCCGAACAGGCCAGGCTCAATCTGACACGCGAACTGGCCAAAGACACGTTTGACCAGACCTGCCAGAAGGCCAAAGACGCCTGGAATCAGGAATTAGGACGTTTCGATGTCAGCGGCGGCACTCTCGACCAGTACAAAAATTTCTACACGGCTCTTTATCGGGCGATGCTGTTCCCGCGGAAATTCTTTGAAATCAATGCCGACAACAAAATTGTTCATTACAGTCCGTACAATGGCGAAGTCCTGCCGGGTTATATGTTTACCGACAACGGCTTCTGGGATACTTTCCGCGCGGTCTTTCCGTTCTTTACGCTGATGTATCCGGAACTGAATGGCCAGATTATGGAAGGCCTGGCCAATACGTATAAGGAAAGCGGATGGCTGCCGGAGTGGGCCAGTCCCGGACACCGCGATTGTATGATTGGCTCCAACTCGGCTGTGAATATCGCCGATTCCTATTTGAAGGGCATTCGCGGTTACGATATTGAAACCCTGTATCAGGGTATCCTGAAAAACTCCGAAAACGCCGGCCCGCTGCGCTCGGTAGGGCGGTTTGGGGTGGAACATTACAACAAGCTCGGTTATGTTCCCTGCGATGTCGATGTCAATGAGAACGTGGCTCGCACGCTGGAATACTGCTATGCCGACTTTACCATCTGGAAACTGGCCAAGGCGCTGAATCGTCCGCAGGACGAAATCGACCGGTTTTACAATCGCGCCCAGTATTATAAAAATGTCTTTGACGCCTCGACCAACTTCATGCGGGGCAAGAAAAAAGACGGAAGCTGGTCTGCACCGTTTGTGCCCGAGAAATGGGGCGGTGATTTCACCGAAGGCTGTGCCTGGCATTATACGTGGTCGGTTTTTCACGATCCGCAGGGCCTGATTAATCTGATGGGCGGAGCCAAACCGTTTGTCGAAAAGCTGGATGCGGTCTTTACGACGCCGCCCAAATACGACTGTTCCTACTACGGCTTCCCGATTCATGAAATCATTGAAATGACGGTGATGGATATGGGCCAGTATGCCCACGGCAATCAGCCCATCCAGCACATGATTTATCTGTATAATTATGCCGGCCAGCCGTGGAAGGCGCAGCAGTGGATTCGTGAGGTTATGGAAAAGCTGTATTCCCCGACGCCGGATGGCTTGTGCGGCGATGAAGACAACGGCCAGACCTCGGCATGGTATGTCTTTTCGGCGATGGGTTTCTACCCCGTCTGCCCGGGTGCCGGGGAGTATGTCCTTGGTGCTCCGCTGTTCCAGAAGGTGACGCTGAAGCTGGAAAACGGCAAGACCTTTGAGATTCAGGCCCCGCAGAATTCCAAAGAGAATCTGTATATTCAGTCGGCGACCTTCAACGGCAAGCCTTATACAAAGACGTTCCTCCGCCATGATGCGATTCAGGCCGGCGGAACGGTTCGCTTTGAGATGGGGCCCCAGCCCAATACCCAGTGGGGTACGGCACCGGAAGATGCACCCTACTCGATGTCTCTGGAAAACAAATAAAACAAAAAAAAGACTCTTTAACACTGTGCGGTTTAATTCAATAATCGATATTTCAGAAAGGAAAACCAAATGAGAATGAAGACCCTGCCCATTCTGCTGGCGTTCTTTGTGATGGGTGTAGCCGATGCCATGGGGCCCATGTCGGATGCGGTGAAGGAAAATTACCAACTGAACAATTTCATGGCGACGCTGCTGTCATTTTTTGTGTTCATCGCTTTTGCAGTGTTCAGTGTCCCCGGCGGTCTGCTGGCGGCCCGCATCGGCAAGAAAAACCTGCTGCTGCTGGGGCTGGGTCTTAACGCAGTAGCGATGCTGGTGCCGTGTCTGATTGTGCCCAATTATATATTGCTGCTGGTCTGCATCTTTGTTCTGGGTGTCGGTACCACATTCCTTCAGGTGGCGGGCAATCCGATTATGCGGGATGTCAGTGCCGAAGGGGCCTACGGCCGCAACCTGAGCTTTGCCCAGGGTTTCAAGGGTGTCGGCAGTACGGTGTCTTCTTTCATTGTCGGCGGCACGGTTCTGTCGAGTATTGCCATCCTTGCGAATATGGGTTGGCGCGGCGTATTTCCCATCTTTTTTGTCCTGATGGCGGCTGCCTTTGTCTGGGTGCTGACACTCAAGATTGAAGAAACCAAAGCGGATGTTCCCCCGAGCATTGGTTCGAGTCTGGGCCTGCTGCAAAAGCCGGTCTTTGCCCTGGCGGTTCTGGGTATTTTCCTCTATGTGGGTGCCGAGGCCTCAATGAGCCGGTTCCTGCTGCCGCTGATGAAAGAAGCTGGCGTTGCCGAAGCAACAGCCGTGAAATTCAGTGCCCCCTTCTTTTTCCTGATGCTGACGGTTGGCCGTCTGTTGGGCGGAGCGGTGTTGACGATGATGACCCCGCGTAACTTCTTCCGTGTATCAGCGGCCCTGGGTCTGCTGGGTGGACTGGGTCTGATGTTTGGCGGTTCGGCACTGGCGATTCCGTCGGTTCTGGCCGCGGGCCTTGGCTTTGCCAATATCTGGCCGATGCTGTTTTCGATTACCGTGGAAGAAGAGCCGAGCCGTGCCAGTGAGTTAAGCGGCCTGATGTGCATGGCGATTGCCGGCGGTGCCATAGTCCCGCTGCTGATGAGCAAACTGGTGGATGCCAAGATGGGAACGATGGCTTATATCGTTCCGGCGATCTGCTTTGCGTACCTGCTGGTCTTGTCGCTGAAAGGCCCCAGTAAAGCCGAAAAATGCTCCTGTTGTTAATGCAGTCTACCATTTAGAAGGGAAGTAACCATGAGTTATATCAATGATAAGAGAATCGTCCTGACGCTCGATGCGGGCGGGACCAATTTTGTTTTCTCTGCGATGCAGGGGATGACCGAAGTTGCCAAACCGGTCCGGCTGCCGGCCCATGCCAAAGAGCTGGACAAGAGTCTGGATACGATGGTACAGGGTTTCAAGCAGGTCATGGAACAACTGCCGCAAAAGCCGGTGGCCATCAGCTTTGCGTTTCCCGGCCCTGCGGATTACCCCAACGGCATCATCGATAATATGGGCAATCTTCCGGCCTATGGCGGCGGCGTCGCCCTCGGGCCGTTTCTGGAAGAGAACTTTGGGATTCCGGTCTTTATCAACAACGACGGCGACCTGTTTGTCTATGGCGAAGCGATAGGGGGTTTTCTGCCTAAAGTGAATAAAATGCTTGCAGATGCCGGCTCGCCCAAGCGGTTCAATAATCTGTTCGGCATCACGCTGGGCACGGGTTTTGGCGCCGGCATTGTCCGCGAAGGTCAGCTTTACATCGGCGACAATTCCGCCGCCGGTGAAATCTGGATTACACGCAACAAACGGTACCCCAAATGCTTTGCCGAAGAAGGCGTCAGCATCCGCGCCGTGCAGGGAACATACGCCCGTGTGGCCGGAATTGATCCCGCGACGGCTCCGTCTCCCAAGGATATTTACGAAATCGGCACCGGCAAGCAGACTGGCAACAAAGCCGCAGCCTTGCAGGCCTTTGCCGAGATGGGCGAAGTCATCGGTGATGCCCTGGCCAATGCGATTACGCTGCTGGACGGCCTGATTGTCATCGGCGGCGGGCTGGCGGCGGCCTATCCGCTGTTTATTGAATCCGTACTGGCCGAGATGAACGGGACCATTGACAGCTATACCGGCCAGAAGCTGCCGCGTATCGTGCAGAAATCGTTCGACTTCGAAAATCCGGAACAGTGCAAACAGTTCATTGCCGGCAATGTCAAGCAAATCAAGGTCCCGCGGTCGCAAAAGACGCTCCCGTACGATTCCATGAAACGGCTGGGTGTCGGCCGTGCCGTACTGGATACGAGTATGGCGGTGTCTATTGGGGCCACGGTGTTTGCCCTGAACGAATTGGACCGTCGCGGGTAAATCGACTTATAACGAAATCGAAATCAGGAGAAACCAATATGTACACACGACGTGACTTTTTAAAAGTGGCCTCGGCGACAACGGTCGGCCTGACCATGGGCCAGCCGTTAATGGCAGCCCAGCCCGCCGAAGGATTTGTATCCAAACGTCCGGAACCCGGCAAGCGTACCTTCGTCAGTACAGGCGTGGATAGCAAAATCGCCGAACTGAAGGCCCTGATTAAGGACCCCGAAGTCGCCTGNNTGTTTGAAAACTGCTATCCCAATACGCTGGATACCACGGTGGATTATGAAGTCATCGACGGCAAGCCGGATACATTTGTAATTACCGGTGATATCGATGCAATGTGGCTGCGCGACTCGACCTGTCAGGTCTGGCCCTATATGCCGCTGGTGCATGATGATGAAAAACTCCGCAAGATGATTCAGGGATTAATTGTCCGCCAGACCAAATGCGTCCTGCTGGACCCATATGCCAATGCGTTTTTCAAGGACATGACCCGGATATCCGAATGGAACAGCGACCGCCCGAAAATCAAACCCGGCGTTCACGAACGCAAGTGGGAAGTTGATTCGCTGTGCTATGTCGTGCGTCTGGCGCATGAATATTATCGCATTACCGGGGATACATCAGTTTTTGATGCCGACTGGGACAAGGCGATGCGGCTGATCGTGGCGACTTTCAAGACCGAACAGCGCAAAGACGGCAAGACGCCGTATCGCTTCATCCGCGAAACCAGCCGGATGACCGACGCCCCGGTATATGAGGGGACCGGCATGCCGATTCGTCCTGTCGGGATGATCTGCTCGATGTTCCGGCCGTCCGATGATGCGACGGTACTGCCGTTTTTGATTCCCTCTAACCTGTTTGCGGTGCAGGTGTTACGTCAGTTGGCCGAAATTTACACCAAGGCCCTGAAGACCCCCGAATTTGCCGCCGAGTGCAATGCCCTGGCTGATGAAGTGCAGGAAGCCATCATGCAGTGGGGTACGGCCGAGCATCTGGACTTCGGGAAAATTTATGCCTATGAAGCGGATGGATTCGGCAATCGCCTGTTTATGGACGATGCCAACGTGCCCAGCCTGATGTCGCTGAGCTACCTGGGAATTCATAAGTCCGACGATGCGATTTATCAGCGGACCCGCAAGTTTCTGGTCAGTGAGTACAACCCGTGGTACATGCGGGGCAAGGCCGCCGAAGGGTCCGGCAGCCCGCATACCGGCAAAGACAGCATCTGGCCGATGGGTATTATTCTGCGGGCGCTGACCAGTACGGATCAACAGGAAGTGCTCCAGTGCCTGCACATGCTCAAAACGACCCATGCCGGCACCGGCTTTATGCATG
>DLFY01000134.1 GCA_002482415.1 Phycisphaerales bacterium UBA7708 | reverse complement strand
CGTTGAGATAGTTGAGGATTTTGCCTTCGTCGCTGGTGATGCAGTGGCCGACGGGGCAGCCGTGAAACCAGCTATAGGCGGTTGATGCCATCCAGAATAAAATCTTATGCCGGCCGCATGGCGAGACCCAGTAAAACGGCTTATCGCCCCATTCGAAGGTGTGGCCGACACGATGTCCGACATTCGGGCCCACATTCAGGTACTTGACGCCCCACAGTCCGAAAGCGGTCGCCAGACCCCACGAATAGCCGGGCACATCCGTCTGCATGGCGGAGGTGATATTAACGCCGTATTGCTGTTGGTAACGTTTGGCGGCACTCATCAATTCAATCAATTCTTCTTCGGAATAGATGCCGGTCATGGCCTGGGCATACATCGCATCCATGTGCATGGTCTTGTTGCGTGTGGCCTGAATGAAACGGTTTTTGTCTTCCTCCGAGGCCCTGTGATTGAGAAACTCCTCGACCGCCCACATGCCTTCCGGATGCCATTTGAAGGTTTCTGCTTCGGGCCGGTTCTTCGACTGGTCGATATAATCCAGTGCCTTATAGATGTGGTCCACCTGTACATTCATCACATCCGGCTGGGTGTGGGTATAACCGATGTCCAGATGGGTCTGATGGACCAGATAGATTTCCCATTTTCGTTCCGGCTCAATCGGTGCAGTTTTTGTTATGCTGTTCTGCCCGGCCCTGAAGAGCACGGTCACATTTTCAGATTTTGAATCATTCGTTGGCACCAGGACATCGACATAACTGACGGCCTGGCCATCGGCATTGACTGTGCGTTTAAATACGCCCTGCGAGGTGGTAATTTCCACCTGAGCCGGGGTGGTCAACAGACAATCTCCGAAATCCAGGCGGAGTTTTCGGCTGACGCCGTCGGTGTCGTTGTACCAGCAGGACTGCGGGATAATCTCAAAATCGCGCAGCGGCGGCAGGGACTCTATGCCCGTAAAAACCACGGCATCATAGAGCATCCATGAGCCGGTGGTGGTGATGGTGATGACATTACCCTCGGATCGCAGCAAATCAGACTTGAGGTAGGTTGTGTACGTCTGGCTATTGCCGCCGGTGGGGTTATCAAGCATCCTGTCGCCAGGTCCGGCGACGGTCTGGTACTGCCATTTCTGACCATTGATGTCCAGAGTTATTACGGGAGGCACATGATTATGGGAGGCGACCAGATGGATATCCAATTGATAAAGTGCATACTTTTGGGGGTTGCATTCAAATCGGATTGTGTAGGGATGCTGTACTCCGCCGGCCCATGCATCTGTCATGGAGGGATGGATATACGGCCAATCCGATCCGGGCGAATCCGTTCCGACGGTGTAGTCGACGCCTTTGGGAAAGGTCCTGGGGAAGTCCTGATGTTTTGCAGCAACGGCAAATTCCGCAAAGTTCTGATCGACGGTTCCAATCTGCCATAACGTCGTTTTTGCGGAAGCGGAGGATGCCGCAAGACACACTGCAGCAATCAGGAAGAATCGTACTGTGTTCTGAAAAGAAGGCTGTTTCATCTGGATTACCTCGCACTGAAAACCATGTTCCCTGTTCACTGGATACTGTATTTCACCAAATCCTCATGATATTAACAAACAAATTATGACAGCCAATCGTATTTTGCGTCTGATTAGTCTCATTTTACGACAATCCTGTGTGATTAACTGTTCAAGCAGTATTTACAAAGCGTTTTCGATAGTTTGAGGGAGACATTTTCATCACCGATTTAAAACATCGTGTGAAATATCGTTCCTCGGAATACCCGAACTCCGCGGCGATCTTGTTGATCGGCAGCGTGGTCTCAGAGAGCATTTGAGCGGCCCGGTTCATGCGGACGCGAATGATTTCGGAATAGATGGAACGATCCAGCAGAGTGTGAAATTTTCGCTCCAGCAATCGGCGGGATACGCCCACGGCATCCGCCACATCATCCACCTGGACAATTGTTTTGCTGTGTTCTCGAATAAATGTTAGTGCTTTCGAGATATCGCTGTCATCGATAAAACTCCGATCCGTGGATTCGCGGGTGATGATATGAGTCGGCTGCATCATGATTTTCTGGATTGGCAGCCTGGTCCCTGCCATCAACTGATCCAGAATCCGGGCAGCCTCATAACCGGTTTTCTCGAAATTATAGGCAATGCTGGACAGGGTGGGAATGGACAGGCCGCAAATCAAAGGGTCATTGTCAATCCCCAGCACGGACACCTCTTCCGGAACCGAAATGCAGGCAATTCGGCAGGCCTCCAAAACATGACGCGCCATATCACAATTGGTAGTCATGATGGCAATGGGTTTGGGCAATCCGACCAGCCATCGAATCAATTTCTTCTGCTCTATTTCCAGCAGGTAATCCTGTTCCAGGATACAGTAGTGTTGGCTTAAAGACTGATTCCTGGCCGCAACGGCCTGTTCCAGATAATATCCCCTCTGTTTGCACCAATAGGATTTGGCAAATCCGACAAAACCAAAGCGGGTATGTCCTTTGGCCCAGAAATAATCGGTTGCCAACTGGGCCGGCAGCTTGCAGTCCGGCTCGATGGAATGGAGGTCGGGAACCGGTTTTTTTATATCGGTCACGATGACCGGTTTGTTAAACGACAATATTTGCTCAATCTTGCCGAAGAAGGGGACTCTGACAATAAATCCATCCGGGCAGAGCTGTTTGAGATGGTTCATGATGCTTGGATGTCCGGCCTGATAATCCGGCAGTCGCATGTAGGTGGCCCAGGGGCCGTGGATACGTGAATATCGGGCAATGCCGTTTAAAAGCCCTCGCTCGTATTCACGAGATTGTGGAATTAGTAATACTACTTTCTTCAAGAAAACCTCGTCGGACTTGTTTAGCATCTGATTTATGTTTCATCAAAGACCGCATGGCTTTCCTATATAGCGGCTCTGGTTACACAAAACAAGGGTAAATGTCGCAAAATAAGAGTAATTGGACGCAAAATACGTTTCCCTGGAGTCCCTGTCCTGTTACAATGCTTCGAAATAGCCCAGAAGAGTAAAGAACCCATTTTCAAGTGAGCTGAATAATGCCAAGTCATAACCTGTATGAAGTCGTTCCTGCTTCAGGTAAGGGCGGGAGTCTTTTTTATTTGTCTGTGTTATGTTTCATTGCCGCTCTGGGAGGGCTGCTGTTTGGTTTTGATACGGCGGTCATTTCCGGCACGGTCGATTCCCTGCGAGCACAATTCAATCTGAGCAGCATGATGGAAGGCTGGGTTGTGTCCTCGGCACTGCTGGGCTGTATTATTGGTGCTTGCTTTGCGGGTCTGCTCAGCGACCGGTTCGGCCGCAAAAAGATACTGATTCTGGCGGCTGTGTTTTTTCTGGTTTCGGCTGTCGGGTCGGCCATTCCGCCGAATGTCACGATTCTGGTCTATGCCAGGCTGCTGGGGGGATTGGGGGTTGGCATCGCATCCATGCTGTCACCCTTGTATATCTCAGAATATTCCCCGGCGCATTTACGTGGGCGCCTGGTAGCCCTGTATCAACTGGCTATCGTTCTGGGGGTATTGCTGGCATACTGCTCCAACGCTTTGATTGCGGCCTATGCCCAGGCTAACTGCGGCACTGAAGCCGGCGGGAGCATGGACTGGATGTTTGTCAGGGAGTCCTGGCGGGGCATGTTTATGGCCGAGGCTCTGCCGGCGACGGCATTTTTGCTGCTTTTGTTTTGTGTGCCGGAAAGCCCCCGGTGGCTGGCCAAGCAGGGGGACCACGGCCATGCATTTGAATACCTGTCGAGGGTACTGGGAGAAAATGAAGCCCAGAAAGAATTGAACCAGCTTTCGGAGTTGCTCCAGACCGAAGAAGCCAGGCTGTCTTATCTGTTCAGGCCCGGGCTTCGCATGGCTCTGCTGGCGGGTATTCTGCTGCCGTTTTTTTCGCAGATTACCGGCATCAATGTCATTATTTATTACGGTACGACCATTTTTCAGCAGGCGGGATTTACCGGCTCGTCGGCGTTTGAGACGCAGATATTAATTGGGCTGGTGAACTTTATGTTTACCCTGTTTGCGATCTGGAAAGTGGACCAATTAGGCCGCAAGCCCCTGCTTCAGGCCGGGGCGATTGGAATCTGCCTGATACTGGGTGTGCTGAGTGTGTACTATGGAAACCAAAAAGTCAGTGCAGCCCTGGTGGCCGTTCTGTTTTGTCTTCATGTGGCCTGTTTTGCCTTTTCGTTCGGGCCGGTGGTCTGGATTGTGGTTGCGGAGATATTCCCCACCAAGATACGCGGACGGGCGATGTCTGTCGGGACGTTTATGGTATGGATAAGCTGTGCATTGGTCGCACAGTCTTTTCCCTATCTGAGGGACCATCTCGGCCCGGCCAAAGTCTTCCTGGTCTATGCAATCCTGCTGCTTCCCTCCATATTTTTTATCTATTTTAAGGTTCCTGAAACCAAAGGCAAAACCCTGGAAGAAATTGAAAAGCAGTGGCAACAATAATGTTTAAATGTAAGGTATTTTTCACCGGTATACCGGTGAAAGCAGGATTAGTTAACGCGGGATATTCCAATTCATAATGGTACTATAAACGGGGGAAGGTCATAGTACCACTCCCCAATCAGGTCGCCTGATAAGAATTACTCCCCACCAACCCGACGTAATTCTGCCGATTCTCCGTGGTGCAGTACGCCGAGCGATTACAAAGAGTTATCGGTTCACGGCTGACTACAGGGGCAAGAGGTCTGCCACTGGGTTGCCAGTCCGGCAAGGTCGGATACATCTACTGTGCAGTTGTTATTGATGTCGGCGTCCGGTTTTGGGAAACAGTTTTCATCCAGCCACTGGCCGCTTAGAGCGACGAAGTCGTTTATGTCGATCTGGCCGTTCTGGTCCAGATCGGCTGAACGCTGAATCCTGAAATAATCAAACCGGACCTGTTTGGCGCTGCCGTCGTTGTAGGTGGCCAGGCCAACATAGATATCTTTGAGATCGGCATAATAATTGGTACCGTACGGCGTCCAGGTCGTGCCGTTCGGGCTGTAATAGCATTGATAGTATGAACCGCAGGTTTTGCGAATCTGAAGATAAAAGGTCGTGGGGAACGTAAGACTATACTCCGGTGCGGTCCTAATGCCCTTGATTTCACACATCGGCTGAATGGCCGGTGTGGATTGCGGTCTTGCAAGGAAGAGAACATAATTATTGGTGTTTTGCATGGCGATGATATAGACGCGCGGATTGTTGCTGGAGGCTGGGACCGTGACTCGTGTGGTAATGGACCAATCGCCGCGAGGAGCCTTCTGCAAAAAGATATTTTTGGCGGTGGCGCCATCGACATCAAAAATGTTGCCGGTGGTCATTGTCACGTTCAGATTGCCGCCGGAGACCGACCACAAGGCCGCATCTTCCCGCCAGACACTCAGCCAGCGATCGGCATCCAGCGTTGTGCCGCTAAATTCATCATTTTCGGCCGTGTAGGGATAGAACGCGCCGGATGGATAGGGCCGGGCTGTTCGCGTCGGGGCCTTGTTGCCGAGAGCATCGACATATAATTGGCCGTTGGACGTAAAACCGATTCGATCGATACACAACTGCCGGGTTCCGTTGAATGCGGTTCCTATCTTGGTATGATAGCAGATAAAGGTTTCGGTCCCGTCGGGAGATCTTACAAAACTATGGTGACCGGGGCTGGAATAGCCGATATTCATAGGATCGACCCTGTCGGGATTGTTGGTTGCGGGGTCATCTTCATACGGATAGCCGGGATACGTCAGCCATTGCTGGAGGATGGGATTAAGAGGCGGTGATGTTGACGTCGAAGCCTTCGTATAGGGACCCATGGGGGCAGTCGCTGTGGCATAGCCGACGCTATACTTGTTACCTCCATAGTAATTGGATGACCAGGTCAGATAATAGATGCCATTGCGTTTAAGGACGGCAGCGCCTTCCATCCAGTAATTTTCCCAGGATTGGCTTGCTGAGAAAATGTTAGTTACGCTGCCTGTCGTTTGATACATGTTGGATAGCAGTTTGACAACACGGAGCTGGCCAACGTCCTTATTGAAGAATAAATAGGGTGTGCCATCGCTGTCGATAAACACATGCGGGTCAATGATGCTGTCGCTTTGTGACAGGACGGGCGTCCACGGCTGTCCTGCCTCCGGAAACGGCAGGGGAACAAAGGGGTCATCCGGCGAGTCGGCGTGAGCGACGTAGATTGCCCTTCGGGAATCGTCGATAGGAACGGTAAAGTAGTAATAGAAATGGCCGTCCTTTTCCGCCAGTTCCGCGGCCCACAAGTTGGAGGAATACAGGTTGCCACGATTTTTATAGTATCCCAGATCGATGTAGCTGCTTTTTCTTCGCCAGTTGACAAGGTCATTGGAGACGTGTCTTTCTGTACCGGTTCCGGCCACGTAGTACCTGTAATTACCGTTTGCGGTCCATAGAACCGCAGGGTCGGCAATTCGCACGTTTACGGGATTGATATACGTGGCCGTCGTGATCGGGAAGGGATTGTATTTTCCCTGGAGATAAACTGCGACATCACTGACCTCCGTACTCGAGAGCGCACGGTTATACAGCAGAACCTCGGCAATACTGCAGCCGCCAAACTGATCGCCGGTCCTGTGATAAAACCCAAGTCCAAGCGCCAGGAGCGGCAGGGCGTCTGTGCCGCTGTTAAACGAACGCACCGAGGCGCCATCTATAAAAAATTGGACCATGTTACTGGTCTGCCCGGAAACGATCGTAAAGACATGCAGTTTGGTGTCACTGGCTGCGACATCAGTCACTGCACTGCCGGCACCGCAGGCGATGTCAATCTTTGCGTCGGTCTGGCCTTTGAGAATGCGGAGCCGATTGCCGGAGGTTGAGCCTGGATACTGGGCGGATATCATATAGTCCGAGACGCTGTCATTTACGGCGGTCGTAAAATTGCCGACGACAAATAGTGTCAGATTCGCCGTACTGGGTCCGCCTGTCAAGGCACGATTGACTAACGCATTGCTGATGCCGTTAAAGTGCACCGCCGCGTGGCCGTTGGCGTAAGATGCATTATAGCTTGCCGTTCCCGTAAATGCATAACCGCTTGCCGAATCGGTCCACGAGGTGACCGTTGCTCCGTCTGCCAGGCAGAGAGAATCGGCCTCAAGCCGCAAATACAGGCCGGCTATCTGGTCAGGATCGGAGATCGCTGCATGCAGGGAAACAGTCAGGAATATACCGAAAGCCAAAATCATACCTGCTCTATTCATCTTTACATCCATTTCCCATGCATGCACGGATCACTGCCTGCCATTTAGCGTTTAGCGCTTCCGACGAAGCAGCAGTCCGCCCAGACCCAGCAGGACCATCGTTACCGGTTCCGGAACCGCAGTGAGCTGTGCGGCGTATTCCGGCGAACGATCGGATACGATGGCATTATTATCACCGATGACATTGGAAAAGGTATCGGCCATGCCGAGATTCCACTTGCAGGTTGCGCGCGTGATCTCATACGTTGTACGCGCATCGGTTCCGTACTGGTACATGAAATAGAGCAGGCCCGAACCCGATCCGACCACTGAATCCACCGTAACGTTGATTCCGGTAAATGTATATGTAAGCACAGTATCAACGGAAGGGGTTCCCCAGTCATAAGCCTGGTCCGATACGCCCAGAAAACCGGACCAAACCCCGGCATCAAAGCCCGTATATACCCCGAGATACACGGGAGTTACGGTCGCATTGGTCGAATCCGCCTTCAGCGTCAGGGAATCCAGACTGTATATCTGCCCATCGACCAGGTCGGGGGTCCAGTCCACATTCACTGATGTAGTCGAGGCGTCAAAATCAATTCTGAACCCCCGGGTGTTTCCATACGCATCCCCGGTATTGTCATAAACCTCGACGAGTTCTGCAGACACCATGGACGTCAAACCCATACACATGAAAACAAACACTGCTCTTTTCATCTTTCACATCCTCCACAAAATTATTAACAACATTTGTTTCGAGATTTTATAACAGAGGGTCTGGTTTGATCGCATCAGCCAAACCCTCTGTTATTAACATGCTGTATTACACCGGCCGCTTACTGAGCATAAATACGGTTACTCTCAAGCCAATCTGCGGCAAATATCGCAAAGTCAGCAATATCCACCTGGCAATTATTGTCATAATCATAGGTCAGTGACGGCAATTCCGTATTGCAGATCCAGCCGCCCTGCATATCCAGATAGGCCTGGGCAACCTGCTCAGTAGTCAATGCATAGTTGAAAATCTGCAAGTCATCAACCTGACCCGTAAAGCCTTCCAGGATCGTGCCGCGGCTGTTTCGGGCCAGCAGTGCTATCGGGTATTGCCATGCGGCAAAATTCGTGACGGTACCGGTTGCCGTCGTTTTCCAGGAACCGTCCACAAAGATTTTCATCGCAGAGCCATCATAGGTCAAGGCAATATGATGCCATTGACTGTCTGTAGCAAGCGAAGCGGTTCCGGGTTGCACGAACTGACCGCCTTCCTGCCGCACATGCGCGCTGATGTTATTTTCAGCACCATTGACACTGAAGCGAAAACCCGTCGTCGTGCCGTCATTAAAGGTTCCCAGAATCACGCCGCCTTCACCGGCCGCAAGTTTTACCCAGCATTCGTACGTGAAGGTATCCAGACCGTTGCCGAATCCGGTTTTGGGATAGGCGTCCGTTGATAACAGACCATAGTTGGAGCCGTTCGGATCTGCGGCATAGGCCTGACCACCGGACGTAACCTTGCCGACGGCGTAGGCCACATTACCCGTGTCGGTCGCATGGTTTGTTCCGGCCGAATCATTTAAATTCTGCTCGAACTGATACCAGGCCAATCGCTGCTTGAACACCAGGTAAGCGGTTTGGGTCGGGTTGGAGTTACCGCCTGTATTAGTAACAATCGCGTAGTAGCCGGCCTTATCGCTGCTGTCGGTATTGGCAAGGGTTAATATGCTGGAGTTGGGGCTCGTCTCAATTGTGATATCCTCGCCGGCCGTCAGCGGTGAACCATCTTTATACCAGGTCACGGAAGCAGACGAAATACTGCTGTACCCCATTGTGAATACGGCGGTCTGCCCCGCTTCGATCTTGACCGAGGCAGGCTGCTCCGTAATTTCCGCAAGAGTACTTGTGTCAAATGTCCAGACCGGACTGACCAGGTTGTTGGGGTCGCCGGCAGGATACGTGCCGCCGGTGCCATTGTCAAGCCCTTCTTCCACCTTCCAGTAATAGAATCCGTCAGTGATTAAATCCGGTGTCGGATCATAGACGCCGTCAGCCGCAGGATCGTTGTAATTGGTAATATCAATCGTCGCAACATGCGTCAGATCGGGATTCGCCGGATTGCCGTTACTCCTCCAGACATNNCCGGATTCACCTTTGTCAGATCATTCGGATCAAGGCCCGCTTTCCATGTCAGCACCACTTCCGGGTGAATACCGGTGGCTGCATGGGCCGGACTCGGAGCATGCGCCGGAATGTTGCCGATCATGTAACTGACCGCATTTAAAAAGATAGTGGTTCCGTCATCGGTCAGGTTCAAGGCTCCGCGGTTGGCGTCAGGCGTTTCACCGCCGGCCAAAGCCAGACGCGGACCACCTGCATATTGAGCGGCACCACCATAGAACTCCACGCCCTTCTGCCAATAGGCGGCATAGACCCACGGCTGAGGATCGTAATTACGGTGCCCGATCAGAATACCGTTTCCGGCACTGGCTGTTTGTGCCACGGTTACATTACTAACGGCATAATTGAACAACCCGTTTTTATCCAGCGCAGCACCATTAAAAAGGATGTCATAAAGCAAATCACCGGCAGCCAGTTCAGGAACGATATTTCCTCCAGTATTAAATATACTGGCGCTATTGAGCCATTTCCAGCGGCTGTTTTGCCATAGATAGCCGGTTTGGCAAATCAGGGGACTGGTGATGCTGTTCCAAAGAGCCGCCTCTCCGGTGTTGGCATAATCACCACTGATGGTGTCACGTCCGACAATCACCAAATCATAGGTATTTGCCAGATCGACCTTGGCCTGCGTCATTACGGTCGCCTGCTCCAGTCGGTCCACGGTGTACCCTTCGCTCTTGAGCAGATCGACCCACCCATAATCTGTATCGGATTTGCCCGAACACCACAAGATACTCGTTGCCGATGACATTCCGATCATACATAACATCATGAGCAAGATTCCAAGTTGCATTTTTTTCATTTCGTTACCCTTTCAATTACACTTGTTAACCTATTGTGAACCACTCAATTCAATAATCATGGTTCCTATTGCAGACACCGATTAATTTGAAGCGGCTGCTATCCCCAATTGCGGATCAATCAAATAGAAAAAGTCATTATTCCAGGGCGCATCTCTTCTGAGGGGCTGGTCTGATCCGGAACCATCCGTCACAATCAGCGTCAGAAAGCGTTCCTGCGGCCCCAGTTCAATATTAAAATCAACCTCGTTGTTTTTAATATTTATTGCTTTCTTCTCATACCGGACCTGGCCGTCAACCAGTACCCAGAAATCGACATCCGGTGCTTCAGTCGCCTTATTGAGCGCTTCGCTAAGGCCACCGAATGCCACGAAACGGGTTAAATCCAGTTCGGGCAGCGATTGCCGAATGGCCTGAAGATCAAATGTAACGCCCGAGTTGCTGTGGATCATCATAATTGGCTTATCTTCATAGGCCCGGCCCCGAAAAATCGCCGGCGGAATGGTATCATGCTGTTTTGTGATATCCCCTCTGTAAACAGCAATCCCATGTGTATATTCCCCTTTTGTATCGGGGCACTGGAAAGTATCCTTCAGGGAGCTAATAAGAATACTGCCATCCGGCCCGCCGTCAGGAACAAAAACGCCATCAATAAATTTGGAGTCGGCAACAGGAGTGTACTTGTTTTCGCAACGGCGTACATTTTTGAGAATTGACGACACGTGGCGTCCTGTGCCAGGATCAAGTCCGATTAAGGATTGGATTTCTCCGAATCCATTCCCGCCCCCGACAATGTCCGCCAGGCTGATCGCAGACTGTCCCCGCCATACAAAATTTTTGTCGGAATTAATTGACCGGATGAATACATCATGACGGCAGGGAATATCTTCTATGATTCCCTGATCACCGGTGATAAGCCTGGCGAAACCCTGAGAAACCTCTAAGCACCTGCGATTGTTTTGACCCGCAATAATACTGGTTTTGCCTTTGATGACATGTAATTCCGTTACACCCTTTGAATCAGTTTTTACCCCGAATTCCGTACCTAAATCAATAATTCGGGTCGAGGATGTCTGGACAGTAAATCCGATGGCGCTTTGCGGAATAGATGCATAAAGCCGTCCATAATTCAAGTTGACCTGGTCACCAGTCAATATCTCAAACTCGGCCGGGGATTCAATGGTCACCCTGGCCTGATTGTCGAAAAGCAGTTCGACAATACCTTCCCGAAGCAAAAGTCTTTTGCGGCTGGTAAAAACAGACGCACCTTTTTCCATCACACTGTCCATATCCTCCCATTTGGCATGGATACTGTCGGACAATACGGCAACTTTTATGCCGGTTTCCTGCGGTGCAAACATGGAAAACACATAGATCAAAACAATGGCCGCAGCAGCCATGCACAGAGTCAATAACGAACCTTTGCTGATTTTATGGCCCTGTTTTTGATACAGAACTTTCTGAATCAGAATACTGGGTTCCTGTGGGACAACCACTTCAACCGCAGGCGCCTTTTTTTCGGCCTCCGCCAGAGCTTTCCATAATACCGCATTTAAACTTTCGCTGCCGGCGGCACCTTCCTCAAGAGTCTGAGTCTCCCAGTCAATCTTACGGACACACTCGGCCGTCATGATTGCCCGAAGGTAATAATCCCTTGCCTCCGACGAGGTGTTTAGTATCTCTTTGAGTTTCTCCATATCTTCACTGCCGGCCTGACCTTCCAGTGACAGGATCAGAATATCCATGATTTCTTTCTGTTGTAATGGATCAAGCGACATTAGATAGAGTCCTTGAGAATTAATTGTTTCTTGATACAGGCAAGCAGAAGCTGATGGATTCTTGAGATATTGCGATAGATATACTGAACGGAACAACTGAACCGTGAGGCCAGTTCCTGGGCTTTGTGATTTTCAAAATAACGAAGCTTCAACAGTGTGCGATCCTGCTGTTTGAGTTTCTTCAAACAGTCATTTAAATAAGCCTGATAATCCCGCGGTGAATCGGATAACGTCCGTGAATTCTGGTCCAGTTTTTCGATTAGATTTTCATCGTAACAGAACGTATCATTTTTTCTTTTGTTCCGATAATAATCCATAATCTGGTAATAAGCGATTTTCTTGCCCCAGGCCAGAAAATCCGTACCAAGGACAAAGTCGTCAAATTTTTCCCACATCAGCTTTGTCGTATCCTGAAGGATATCATCGGCATCATTGAAATTCGGGGCAAGCGACAGGATATAAGCATAAATACGGGCCTGCTGAGCAGTCAGGAGCGTGACGAATTCTCCGACTTTCCCCTCCCGCCCAATGTCATTTGGATTTCTTGTATCCACAGCAAATATCCTGAGTCTATATCCTGTTTATCTGACTTTTTCATCTATCTTAACTTATTAACGTAAATATCGGTGTTTTTTTAAACCAAATAGTTTCTCAGAAAACATATAATTGATTGATAGTAATAGACTTACGAGATATTAGGCGAAGTGTTTCAAAATAGATATAGATGTGGATGTCAAGGCCGGCAAGTCGGGAAGACGTCATCGAACAGGAGTATTCNNACTAGGTCGGCGTTGCCGGTCAATATCAACTTCGCTGTGTTAATCAGCAGGGAAATTCTTCAGAATCCACTTTCTATGTTCAGATAAATTAAAACTCAATCTAAAACCGGAAGAGTGGATTTAAGTCATTGGTAATTTTAGCTAATATACTTCTACAACTGAACTACAACAAGAAAATGAATTATCTCCCTTATTGCAATATTGCATGTTTCATAAGTCTTTATGTATAACTGTGTTATGAGATACAGGGAATTGTCTAACATTTTATATAGCAGTTGCAATCTAAAGTCTTCCGGTATTCATTCAAATGGTTTTCTTCTTGATTATAATGCAATACAAGCAGGGAAATATCTATAAATATTGAATTTGGATATTATCTCAATAAAGGTACATCTTCCGATTGTATTAGCCAGAGCAGCGGTTGGGTCACTGCAAGATTGCGGCGGATTTCCAGATCAGTTGGATCTGCTTCCAGGGATTTCCAGAGTGCCAGATAATCCGGCCGGTTGAAAGCATAAGCACCCAGCAGCAGACAAGGCTGACGAACAGGCCATTGCACAAAATGCTCTACGTCCGGCGGGTATGGCCAGGCATTTTTGTTCTTCAGGTAATCAAACAGAAAAGACAACCCCATTTGAATACTGCGCCCGTCGGATAGAGTAAACTCCCACAGGTTATCTTCTTTTATGGAAAGCAAATGGCATAGTAATACCATATTATCCAACTGAAAGATCGAATATCCATACGGTTTGGTACGGGCCAGTTCTGCCGGAAAACTGCCATCCAGGTCCATCTGTGAGGGGAGAATTATATCTTTGTAGCGGGTGCGGATCATAGATTGTATTTTCGTATCCTGAGTCAATTTCGCAAAAGCCGCTAATTGGACCAGATATGCAACGCTGTGGTTGTTGGCGGCATTCATTTCCTGGATGCCGTTGGGATGCGTGATCATCCATTCGGCATAATCAGCAAACCATTTTTTCAGGCTCGACAATATCTCCGGTGTCATGGTGTTCGACGTTTTCAGCACTTCAATCGCCAGCGGGACTTCTGCCAGATGGAGGGTGTCGATAATGCCAATGCCGCGGCCATCCGTAATTCCCGGAATCGCCTGGGCATACAGCAGGTGTGGATTCATGCGTTTATCCGCATCCACAAAAAATACATTCAGCAAGTCAACGGCCTTTTTTGCGTACACTTCATTTTTTTCGAGGGCATAAGCGGCGGACAGTGCCACAACAGCATCGCGAAGTGATCGCAACAGCATCCGATGTTGAGAAAAATTATCCGGATTAGACTGACCGTCGCGTTGTACGTAAGGCAGACCGTTGGGGGTGTCCGGATTGGGCCACCAATAATCACCCATAGAATAATAATCGCCCAGTCCGGCCCTGGATGCAGATGGAGCAGGATAATCCCGCAGTGAAATCGGTTTTAAATCTAAATAGGAGGTTGCCAATTTTATGATTCGTTCCCGATCCAGTTGTGCCACATATAAAGCCCGTTCCTGCCGAGAGACTTCTTTCAGATTGGTCTTATTGGAAAAAGATTCAATGTTTAGAAATACCGTTGGATAACCATTACATAAGAGGCTGACTGTCGATGCCCCTCCATTAAGTTGGACATCAATCATGGCTTGCCCATTATGGAGCTGAACTTTTCTGGCTCCCCGTGAGGTTCCAAGATTATCCAGCAGTGTTCCGTCGCCTGTCAAGCCGAACTGGACAAAATTCCGGGCGTCCAGACAGAGAATTCCCTTGCTATCCATCAGAAGCCCCTGAATGGTTACGCTGTCTGCCCTTCGCTGGAATTCCTTCAAAACAAGTTTTGTGGGTTGATCCCAGGTCCTGGTTTCATAACGGAATGTGATTTCATCCGAAACCTCCACGCCATCTTTCCAGGCAACGGCTTTCAGATTGTTCATTCCTTTTTTAAATGGAACGGACCAGCGAAGCCCTGCGGCAGGGAAATCCTGACTGTTATGCTTTTTTTTTCCAGATGACTTGCCGTTGACGAATAATTCCGCTTCGGAACAATTGGAATAGATTTTGACGGTTTTATTTTCTTTGTCTTTGCCCCATCGAACCGGCCAGGTATGCGAATAAATCCGCACCATTGGCTTTTGAGTCCAGTACGACTGAAATACGTAATACGCTTCCTTGGGTGTTAAATCACGTTCGACCACACCTTTCTGATTCATATAAGGCACTGGATTGTCCGGCCGTAGTGGAGTGGAGAAGTCCTTAAATATCCAGTATGCCGTTCCGGTCAGCCAGTTCATGGTTTCCTGTTCTTTTAAATGCTAATCAATCAGATCGCAAATATAACTTTCAGACCAGTCTCCATCTTTTGATGCGCGTGCACTCCCGCCGGTCATCATATAATCCAGACCGCGTTCGTCTGCTTGTCCGGTGGTCTGAATATCCCTGAGTACGGTATAAGGATTTTCAGAATGACGTCTTGCGTGGCTGTCTCCGCCCCATTCTGCATGCAGAAAATGTTTGACTTTTTTCATCTCTGCTTCCGACACAGACTTATATTCCGTGAATTTACCGCGATACCAGCCTGCCCAGATGGAAGGGGAATAGACATCGACAATATCGCTGCAAAATTCACAGCGGCGAATGGCGGTCTTGCGTGATGGATCCAGTTGATGTGACAAGTCGTTTAATTCT
>DLFY01000123.1 GCA_002482415.1 Phycisphaerales bacterium UBA7708 | reverse complement strand
CTGCTGGCCGGGTTGTGGCTGCTGTACACCTGGGCGGCGGCCTATCCGGGTTCCGTTGAACTGTTGACTCAGGGCAAAGCGGATTACGACGAAGCCCAGAAGCTGCTGGGTCAGATTCTGGCGCTCGAACCGCAGCGGCTGTCCTATCAGCAGGAAAAAGGCAAGACCAGCGAGTTCGATTATACCAATGTCATTGACCAGTTTACCAAGCAATTTGCCATCGCCCCCGGCGATTATACTCTCAGCGTTCGCGGTGCCACCCGAAAGGCCGGGCAAACCATCAAGGGCGCCGACCTGTCGATTAAAACCATCGACATCGAAAAGCTCAGTAAATTCATCTCGGCCCTGCTGATTCGCTGGCCGGAACTGGAATGCGAGCGGCTGGCCGTTGAAAAACTGCCCGCCGGGAAAAACAACTGGAAAGTGACTTTGCGTCTGACATATAAATATTAAGATGATATCAAGCATCTGTATAGGAGTCCTGTATGGTTAAGCCCAAAGAAAAAAAAGCATCGCAAATCTGTATCCTGACTGTTACAGGCAGGGACAAGGTTGGCATCATTGCACGTATTGCCGTGACCATGTCCAGGGCCAATATCAATATTGTCGATGTCAGCCAGAAAATCATGAACGATTATTTCGTGATGAGCCTGGCCTGCGATATCGCCGATGCAACACTCGATATGCCCGACATCCACAAGCAGCTCCAGAAAATCGCCAAAGATATGGAATTAAACATCACGTTCCAGCATGAAAACATCTTTAAAATGATGCACCGGGTATAAAGGAAAAAGGAAAAATGAAAAAGGCGAAATATGAACCAGGACAGGAAGCAGTATAAACCGACTTCAGAAATGACTCTAAAACAAAAAATAAATTAATCTTTTTTCATTTTTATTTTTACCTTTTTCCTTTTGCGGAGGCCTTAATGTCAATCACAGTTGAAGAAATCTTCGAAACGGTCAATATGACCCTTCAGCAGCATTTTGATATTCGTACTGTCACTCTCGGCATCAATTTGAAAGACTGCATGGATCGCGACCTCGACCATTTTTGCGGACGTATTCACCATCGCATCAGCGAAAAAGGCATCCAGTTGAATGCAGTTGCCGACCGCATTGAGCACAAATACGGTATTCCGATTACCAATCGCCGTGTGGCGGTAACGCCCGCCTCGATTCTGCTGGAGCCGCTGCCGCGTACCCAGACCGCCGCGGTCAGGCTGGCCAAAACCCTGGACAGCGTCGCCGCCAAAGCGGATATTGATTTCATCGGCGGATTCGGCGCCCTCGTCCACAAAGGTGCCACCAGTTCGGATGAGAATCTGATTCTGTCGCTGCCGGCTGCCTTATCCCAGACCAGACATGTCTGTGCCTTTTTTAACCTGGCCAGCACGCTGACCGGCATGAATATGACAGTTATCGAACAATTCGGTCATATCCTCAAAGACCTTGCCCAGCGCAGCAAAACCGGCATCGGATGTGCCAAAGTCGCCGTCTTTGCCAACGTCCCCGAGGACAATCCATTCATGGCTGGTGCTCATCACGGTATGGGCGAGCCGGATTATTCTCTCAATATCGGCATCTCCGGCCCCGGCGTCGTCAAGACCGTCATCGAACAGAATCCTGATTGCGACCTGACGGAATTGTCCGAAGTCATTAAGCGGACGGTATTTAAAATCACCCGTGCCGGCGAACTCATCGGACGGGAAGTCGCGGAGATGATGGGCGTGCCGTTTGGTATCGTGGATATCTCTCTGGCCGCGACGCCCGCTGCAGGTGATTCCGTTGCCGAAATCATCGAAGCCATGGGCGTTTCCCGCATGGGCCGCCCCGGCAGCACGGCTGCCCTGGCGCTATTGATCGATGCCGTCAAAAAAGGCGGTTCCATGGCCTCCGGCAACGTCGGCGGCCTGTCGGGAACCTTTATTCCTGTCAGCGAAGACGCCGGCATGATTCGCGCCGTAAAGGAAGGGGCCTTGACCCTCGAAAAATTGGAAGCCCTGACCAGCGTCTGTTCGGTGGGCATGGATATGTTTGCCGTTCCCGGCAGCACGCCTGCCGAGGTCATCAGCGCCATCATTGCCGATGAATTAGCCATTGGTGTAGCCAATAATAAGACCACCAGTGTCCGTATCATCCCTGTCCCCGGCAAACGTGCTGGCCAGATCGTCCATTTTGGCGGCCTTCTGGGTTCTGCACCCATTATGCCTGTAGCAAAAATTGCCAGCCCCAAATTTATTGCACGCAAAGGACGAATGCCGGCTCCGATTCGTGCCCTAAGAAATTGAAATGGATTTCATAATGTGATTTTTTTCACACTAATCAGGCTGGATACTATACGGATTTATTTGTCCGTATAATTACCTAATTTAAATCACCCAGGCAGAAAACCGTTGTGTTTTCTGCTCTTTTTTTTTATCATAAAAGACAGTCAGGCTTCGCATATCAACACCTGATTCACCTCGGAAAAGCAGTGATAAGCAGCAGAAGGACATGCGGAGAAACTATTGCCGGAGGGAACCTATGATGAGAGGATTACGACATAACCACAAAGGACAGTGGTTGTCTGTACAGAGGATTGTTTACATATCTTATTTTTAACCATATTTTCACAGGAGGGTCCATTATGAGCAGAATCATATCCATCATTTTACTGACTTCCGTGCTGATTGGCCTGTTGGGGGTGACCGCGCTGGTTGCCCAGGAAGGTCAGCGGGTTGATTTCTCCCTGCCGCCGATACCAGAAATACAGGCTGAGGGCGATAATCCTTCTCCTTCACAGGACGAAGTGACTGCTGCGCCGGAGCCGCAGGACATCGAGGGCGGAACCTTTGTCGCCGTTGGCGATAACGACCGCTATCCGGGCACATTGGCCGGCAAACGATATCATGTCTGCGAAGACGGCACGGTCGAACAGGTCATCGACACCGAAGACAAAACCGACTGGCGCTACGGCAAGATTCACCCCAGGCTGCTGGTCGATGAAATCGGCAAAACTCAAAAGAAAGTCCTCATTAAATTGCAGAATGGTTTTGCCTATCAGGCCGCCGAACAGGTGCGTCTGAATTATCAGGGCTCCATCGATACCCTTGGTGATCAAATCCGTCAGAAAATTCGCCAGCATCAGCAGCTTCGCACGAGGCTGGGTGCCGAAGAGTCCGTCGATGCCGAACTCGATCCCTATCCCCGGCAGCTTCGCGACGAATTGGTTACGATGCATCAGCAGCTCGACCGACAACTGGACCAGATGCGTACCCAAAGTGCCCAGGCGATTCATCAGCAGATGGCTCCGCGTATGGACGCCGTCCGGCAGTGGCTCCAGATGCGTCAATGCAGAATCAATTCCGAAAGCGCTCTGGCCGGTTGTTTCGGCTCCGAAATGAGTCCGGAGGATATCGAAGCCGCCGCTCAGCTTGCTGATATCGAAAGCCTCACCCCGGATTCCGAATGCTCCTATGACCTTGACCAGAGCAATTGCATGTTCGGAACCTCGGGCTTCTGGAATGCCGGCTATGACGGCGGCGCCTATGATGTCGCCATCATTGACAGCGGTGTCCGTGAGACGCATACCTATCTGAAATACCGCAATCCTCCGCTGAATAATCCACGCGATATCTACAAAAAGACGGCCGGCTATTCCGACAGCCATGGCACTCGTACCGCAGGCGTTGTTGCCAGCACTCACTCGACTTATAAAGGTGTTGCGTTTGGCCTTGATAAATTATTCGATGCCCGCAGCGGTTCGATGGGTACTTCGATGGCATCTATCGACTGGGTTCTCAATCATTCCTCCGGCGACNNAGGCCATCAATCACAGCTTCAGCTATTACGACTACGATGATGAATTCGGCGACTATGAACGTTTTCTGGACGCCGTTGTCTATTCCATGGGCACGATGGTCACCAAATCCGCCGGCAACTCCGGCCTGGTCGAACTGGGCTATCCCCAGTCCGCCAACGTGATATCCGTGGCCAACCTGATCATCAATGATACCNNCACCGCCAGTGACGATGTTATCCGCTCTTCCAGCAGCCGCGGTCCCACTGACTCGGGCCGCCGCAAACCCGACATCACCGCCCCCGGCTATGACACCTGGAGCACGGATATTGCAAGCAACACCGCGTTTGCCAACCACGGCGGCACCAGTGCCGCTGCTCCTCATGTCGCCGGCGCAGTGCTGCTGCTTCAGGATGCCGGTGTCGCAACCCCTATCGCCCAGAAGGCCATTTTAATCAATACTGCCACGACCTGGTCGGATAACGACACCCTCGACACCTATGGGGATGACGGTCCAGTAGGCGGTGACCGATGGGACAACAGCTACGGGTGGGGTGTGATGAACCTGGCTCATGCCAATTTGCATCGTACCGATTATTTCATCGACAGCGTGGTTCCACGTAATGATACACCTGCCGCCGATGATTACAAATTATACAAAGGGTATATGTATTCCAACGAGAAGGCCACTGTTGTCTGGAATCGCCGTGTCGTCTATAACGGCTCGTCTAATCCAACGACCTATTATTCTACCACCGATATCAATGTTCGCGCCTATGACGAGAGCACGGGCTCTCAGTTTGACAGCGACCTTGTCCATGGCGGCAACAATGTTCACCAGATTTCGACCAGTACAGGTCGCGGTGTCGTCATCAAGGTTTATTGCTGGAGCAGCAGCATCGATGGTGCATCTGCAGAAACATTTGCTCTGGCCACCGAAGAAAATTTCGACCGCGTTTCCCCGCCGTCATTTTCCACGACCCTGACCATGCCGTCTCTGATTTACTTCAATACCCAGTTTGTCGTAAAGGCCAACATTACTAATAATGGCGGCGTCATGGCCCAGAATGTCTCGGCCAACCTGACTCTCCCGGCCGGATTCACCCTCATCTCGGGTACCGACCCGCAAAATGTCGGCGATATTCAGGCTGGGCAAACTGCCCAGGCGACCTGGACCGTCCAGTCCGGCGGCTCGTCCGGCACCTCTGCTATTTCCGTTGCCGTCAGCAGTTCCTGCTACGCCGAGACCTATACCGGCTCTGCCTCCCGAAATATTACCGTCAGTTCCACGGCCCTGCCGAACCTGACTTATACCACCGAAACCGGCTGGAGTTACCCGATTGTCCCCCGAAATATCGGCGGTTCAGGGGGGACGGATTGTCTGATTACCGACACTCTGCCGGGCAATACCGACGACACCTATTTCAATTGGGTTGTCCGCAACGCCGGTTCCGTGGCTGCCGGGGCCTACCAGATGCGGTTGTATGTCGATGATCGTCTCTTTGATACGGCCAGTCTGACCAGTCACCCTGCAACCCATAATTACAGATGGCTTAATCAGCTTTATGCCGGGGATACAATTACGGGCGGAAGACATACCGTCTCGTACTGGCTGGATGTCAATGATAATGTTGGGGAAACCAATGAAACCGACAATGAATGGGCCAGGCAATTCATCTGGAGTCCCTATGCCCTGTCCGATGATACCCCGTTATTACGCAACGCTCCGCCTGTCAGTGATGGCGGCTGGGACCGGTTGACTGGTACCAAATGGTATAACAATGATGGCTTCAGTTTTGTCTTTGGTTATTCCGGATCAAATAAGTGGTGGTCGGCGGTCGGAATTCTGCCCGCCGCAGATACCGCCAACTACGATTTGCGATTATGGGATATCGGCAGTTATACCGGCAGCCAAGTCGGATTCGGCGGCGGCTATCTTGAATATTCCACCTATGGCGGCAGCGCCTCCGATTTCGTTATCGTCAATGATAACAAAGCCGCGTCCGGCACCTATTATGCAGGCGTCATCAATGCCAACGGTGCCTCGTCCCAGTATCGCATCGAAGAAAGCACCAGCCTGTCGCTGAGCCGTCGCCCCGGCACCGAGTGGAACGGCTCCTATGTCAAAGCCACGACCAATGTCCTGGATATGTACGAGGTTTATCTGCCGATAGGCACCTATTACATCCTGCTCGATCAGACCGCCGGCTCCTGCGATCTCGGTATGAGTCTTTATGACCAGTCAACCGTCACCGCCCGCAAAAATGAATACATCACCGATGCCTATGCCAACAACCTGGCCGAGGGTGCCGACGAATCCTTCCAACTGAATATTACCACTGCGGGATTTTATGGCCTGGCTGTCTGGAAGGTGGATTCTTCCGATTACAACAAATCAGCCACATACCGAATTGCAGTCGGCAATCCTGCGGTCAAGTTGTTGTCTCCCAACGGCGGCGAAGTCATCCCCGCCAACACCTCCAGAACCATTACCTGGGATAATTTCGGCAACCTCGACCACACCGTCCGTCTGGAACTCAGCCGCAATAACGGCACCACATGGACCCCTATCGTCAACAGCACCGACAACGACGGCAGCTACACATGGAACGTTCCGCTGCCCAGCTCAACACAATGCCTGGTTCGTGTGACCAGCACCGCTGATGCAAGTTATACTGATGTCAGCGATGCTGTGTTTACCATCGACGGCAGCGGGATTCCCGCCGATATCCATGTCCGTCAGGATGCTTCGGATATCCCCACCGGCGGAGGCTTTGATTTTGAGCGAGTCAATCTCGGATTCTATCAAGAGGTCGAATTTACCATCGACAACCTCGGCGGTGTTAATCTGAATCTGACCGGTTCGCCGCGTGTCCAGGTCACCGGTGCCGATGCGGCCAGCTTTGTCGTTACTGCCCAGCCTGCCACGCCGATTGGCTCTATGGAAAGCAAAACCTTCACCATCCGCTTTACGCCTGCAGCGACGCGGACTTATCTGGCAACGGTTCAAATCGCCAGTTCCGACCCGGACGAAAATCCCTACACGTTCGCGCTGAAAGGAATCGGTTCACTGCCGCTGACATTCTATGTGGATGATGATGCCCCATCGGATCCCGGCCCGGATAATCCCGGCCTCAGCGACCCGCTCGAAGACGGCAGCAGCGGCCATCCCTTCGACATGATACAGGAAGCCATCGACGCAGCCTTCCATGCGGATACCGTCATTGTTCGTATCGGAACCTATAACGAAAATATCAACCTCCTCGGCAAGAATATCACCGTCGAAAGCACCAATCCGCTCAATTGGACCACCGTGGCGAATACGCGTATCGATGCCAAGGGCATCGGCACCGTCGTCACCTTTGCCTCCGGCGAAACCAGCCAGTGCATACTGTCCGGCTTTACTATCCGCAACGGCGGCGGCACCGAAGTCACATTTGTCGGAATACCCACCGTCGCCGGCGGCGGCGTCTTCGCCAAAGACAGCAATCCAACCATCGCCAACAGCATCATTGCCTATAATAATGCCGAGCTGGGCGGCGGCATCTATGCGTCCAATGCTGATATTGACCTGCTCAATTGCCATCTCTACAGAAACCGTGCTACCAATTACCACGGCGGCGGCCTCTATCTGACCGACGGCTCAAATGTCTCGATAGAAACATGCAAGCTCTACACCAATACGGCGGTCTCCGCCGGCGGCGGTATCGCAATCCAGACCGGTTCCAACGCTGGT
>DLFY01000012.1 GCA_002482415.1 Phycisphaerales bacterium UBA7708 | reverse complement strand
CGTCGGACGCGTTGGGGTTGACACCCTGGAATTGTGCCCAGATTGAGGTACTCGTCTGATCCACCCGGGCAAACCAGTACGGATTATCCCCTGCAGGCTCCAGGACCTCCGCCAGCCCGGCAGCTTCAATGAGCCAGTGACCATTCAGATACACTGCGCCGGTGTGATGTTCCCGCCCTTTATCTTTAAACCAGTCCCCTTGAATCAAGTCTTTGTAAGGATTGAAGTCCCCAAAATAACTATTTGGGATTGTGACTTTCCATGTATCGTTTTTCACCTTTTCCCACCCAGACACTCGTTCCGAGCCCTTGAGCACAACCTTCGCTCCGGGGGCGGCCTGATAGACAATACGGTTCTGCTCCGATGTGCCGCCGCGCGGCGGATTGATTCGTTCACGATAAATACCCTCATGCACCGTAATCACATCCCCGGGCACAGCAAGCTGAGCTGCGGCCATAATCGTCTTCAACGGCTTTGATGCAGAACCATCCTGGGTATCATTTCCATTCACCGAAACATGATAGTCCTTGCCATAGCCTGCAGAAACCATCAAAACCAGCACGAGATAACAGATTTTCAATTTGTTCATGTTCAGAGTCCTTACTTAGTTATTTCATTTCCATAGCACTGCCGGCTGAGAACTGTATTCCGCTTGAAGTCGGCACGATTCCCGCAGTGCTTGCCGCAATGTCCAGTTGCTTGTTTCTAAATGTCATCGAAAACAAAAACATAATGTCCGGATTCGATCTCATATATATACTTATCTTTTTCTTTTCCGTGATAATGAACTCCCGGAGAACTTTCAGCCTTGTCGTCTCCTTCTTTGATGCTGGATGGATCCACTGCCGGCAGGCAGACTCGTGCCGTCGTATTAACAGGGATGGAGACTTTTAATGTTATTTTCCCATCGTTTTTTTTCCACGAAGATTCCACGACCCCCTTGATCGTTCGCAGGGAGGCTTTCACATAATTCATATCCCCGGGAATATACGGCTTAATGAGAATCCTCTCAAAACCCGGCTTCTCTGGATCAGGATTGATTCCAGCCAGTGTCTTGAAGAGCCAGGAAATCACCCCTCCTCCCAGGCCGGCATGGTTTCCAGAGCCGCCGCCTGTCCAGGTTTCAGACATTGTGGTGCGTCCTTGTGTCATATTGCCCCAGCTCGGCGGCGTCTTCAGGGTCATAATCTGATATCCCACATCCGGCCTGTCAATTTGGGTCAGCGCCTCCATGGTGTACTTGGTGCCAATAAAACCTGTTGTCAGATGACCCCGATCTTGGATATCACGAATCAGATTCCCGATTACTCGCTCCCGTGCCCTGTCAGGGACAATATCAAAAAACAAAGACAGGGCATTTTCACACTGAGAATTTTCACCATAAGGGTATCCCCTCCGGGCACTGTCGCGAAGAAACACCCTGTTCCATGCGGACGCTATCTCACCAGCCATTTTATTATATTGTTCCGCATCTTCTGTTTTGCCCAGAACCTTAGCACTATCAGCGATGATCCGTGTACAATAATAGTAGAAAGCGGTACTGATAAGCAAAGGACCTCCTCGCACTTTTTCAACCGCAGACATCCAGTCGCCGCTATCATCCCGCGGCTGAATATGACAGTGCGACTGGGATTCCAGATAGTCAACATATTTTTTGATATTTTCATAATGGCGGGCGATCAATTGCTTATCACCGTAATAAAGATAACAATACCATACTGTCAGTGGATATGCAGCAGACCAGCAGGGATGTCCTTCCAGCCACGGCCAGGGAACAATATGCGGCAAATTCCCTGTTTCTGTGCTCTGCTGCACCTGAAAATCGCGAAGCCATTTGGCATAAAACTGATGGGTATCAAATGCAAACATGGACGATTCCGCCTGGACATGAGCGTCCGCCCCCCAGCCAAGCCGTTCATCACGCTGCGGACAATCCACCGGCAATCCCTGCATGACACTGCGCTGACTCCAGAAAGCACAGTGATAGATATGATTGATTAAATCATGATCACATTCAAATTCTCCGGTTATCTCACAATTACTGTGCGCAACACACCCTTGAACGGTATCCAGGGCAGGGATGCCGGGGTACCCTGTAATTTCAACGTAGCGAAATCCATGACACGTGAAATGCGGCTCATAGACTTCAATACTGCCATTGCCTTTTAAAATATAAGTATCCGTATTTTCCGCATGACGCAGTGTTTTCCGATTCAGGGCGCCGTCCTCATTGATGTCCTCCGCGTACCGAAGTTGTACTTTTGTACCTTTTGGCCCCTTGCAGGACAATCTGGCCCACCCTGAGAAATTCTGCCCCAGATCAAACACAAATACGCCGGAACTTATTTCTTTAACGTTTACAGGTTTTATTATTTCAGTCACAGTGATCGGAGGCGCCAATTGTGACACCAGCGCCCCCCCGGGTGATTGCACAAGATTGACACCCTGCCATTGGGAATCATCAAATCCAGGTCTGTCCCAGCCATCCTGTTCGAGCAGGGCATCATAGAATTCGCCATCAAAAAGACAACTGCTGACCACCGGCCCGGGGGATGTCTTCCAGGATGGATCAGATGCAATTATTTCCTCGGAACCATCTGCGTACTTCACTGCAATCTGGGCAATTGCTTTTGGAAAACCACACCACTGCATACGCCAATTCCAGTATTTTTCCTGGGGATTGAACCAGCCATTTCCCAGCATGATGCCGATCACATTACTTCCATTATCCAGTGCATCAGTAATATCATAGGTGCTGTACAGTATTTGCGCTGAATAGAGTGTTCGCAAGGGAACATGTTCACGATTATGACCAATCTTTGAACCGTTGACATAGAGCTCAAACAGGCCTAATCCGCTGACATGAATTTTTGCTTGTTGAATCGGCTTCTTCGCCAAAAATTCTTTTCTCAGCAATGTTGATTGAAAATCGAGTTTCAACTTATTGTTTTTTACCAGTTCCCTGAGTTGTTCCAAATCGTGTTTCTCAAAATCAGTGTCCCATCGAACTGCTGCCTCCTGAGTCGGTCCTCGCCCAATCCATTGAGCTTTCCATTCTTTTGTGTCCATCAGGGCCGTACCGAAATGAGCTAAGTCGGTATAAAGACCTGCCTGGTCGTTTCTGTCCCAGACCCGTACTTTCCAGAAATAATTCGAACTGCTTTTCAGCGGTTTTCCAGCGTACTTGACATGGGACGACTCAGATGATACGACTTTGCCGCTGTCCCACATCAACTTTTCTTCGCTATCGTAAACAAGGACTTGATACGCCTTTTGATATTGCCCTTGTTCATTAGACGTTAATACCCATCCGAAGTTCGGTGATTGATGATCAATTCCTTGCGGACTATCAAGGTAATCACAACGCAATTCAGTAGCTGTAAGCACCTCAGATTGTCCGGCCCCTGTATTGCTGGACCACAATAAAACGATAAAAAATATTATCGATACCCCTTTTTTGGAAAACCCCCCTTTAAATAGCTTATGGATTAAACTAACTCCCGGATTCATGTTTATTCCTCATCGCAGTCAAATCCCATTTGTCATTCGGGTTTCAGACGACCAAAACCCGCCAGCTCTTACCATCTGCTTATTTTATTTGCAGAAAAATTCTGACCCCGTGCGGATGGTTCCAATTCACCAGGATAGCTCCGGCCAGCAAGCTTTATATACTGATCCTACTTGAAATTTCCCGTTTCGTCGCAGCTAAATACAGTAGCTTCAACCACTTGCTTCTTTTGCTCGCGGAATAATCATACCCGTTGGGTATATATTCTTTTCTCCGGATTTCTCAACATAAAAAAGGTTATAGAAATCTGCAAAAAGACCCTATTCAAGACCCGGCTCAGCCAGATTAATGCGCCTCGGGCCTGACGAGGCAGGCATTGTCTGGATTCCGGCATTATTAAGCGTTTGAGGTCCATCCATCCAAATATCTCAGCCTCGTCACTCAACACTGTAATACTCTTCAAGCCATTGTGCTGCAAGCACACCTATGTCCCCAATATCAACTGCACAATCGTAATTGACATCACCAGCAATCCACTCAAATCCGGGCTGATTACTGGCATATTCACAGGCATCTGAATAGACAACAACCTGAACGGTATCTTTGCCGATAAATACTCCATCCGTGCTTTCAAGCTGCAAAGAATAGGTCCCTGCCGCATTCAGCGTCACCGTTGGATTGACAATGGCAGCATTACTGATGACGGCCGGATTCAATGGATCAGGTTCAGAGAGCACCGTCCAGTTATGCGTGAGAGGAAGATTATGGAAATGAGACGCAGAGCCGTTGAGCTGAACCACTCTCGGAGTCCCGGCCAGCCAGGTTTGCTGATCCGCACCGGCGTCAACGATCGGCGGAACATTATTCGTATTGAATGTAAACACGGGGCTTCGATAATAGGGTTGTGATGCACTTATTTTTGAATCATAGACATCAATAAACCAATAGTAAACCGTATCCAGAGCCAATACAACAGATGCGGATTCAACCGACTGTTTACTGATGATTTTAGGCAGCAGCAGGGCATTCGGCTCAGTACCGAAATAAACATCACAGGTCACAACACTCGGTGTGACAGGGTCATTGGGTTCAGGTAATGTCCATTGAAGCTGGTCCGTTTTCCAATTCACTGTTGATTTATCCATGGGAATTCGTTCAAGCTTGTCACGAATCGCTTTAACCGTGGTATAGCCCGGATTTGTAATATTGTAATCATAAATAAAGTACCATCCGGGATCGAGATCTTCGCTGAAACGTATCTTCCCGGCATCAATATATTCCTGAATGCGAGCGATGACATTTTGCTTGACTTTCAACTCGCCGTGTTTAATGCTCAAAATCCATGTCCCATTATTCGTTCCACCCGAATTGATGATGGTTAAATCTCCCGTTTGAAATACACCGCCGTTCAGATTAATTTCTCCCCCCTGACCATTATTAAGCCCCATCGTTGTCGCTGCGGCAATGACACGCCCTCCGTCAAAGACATTCAGGCTGCCCCACCCGTACCGCCCTACCGTCATACTGCCCTGAACATCGATGACACCGCCATCATACACATTTACTATCCCATTGACCCAATTGCCGTTTTCAGCTCCATGCTCACCGAGGGTAAGCCCGGTTGCGGTCAGTGTTCCGTGCACATTCAGAATGCCATCCTCAGGCTGATTGGCACCACTGCCCACGATAGCCGGACCTGCCTGTTCAGACTTCCCGGCGTAAAGGGTGGCAGTCAATGTATCAGGACCAATCGCACCTTTCGGATTGCCCTGTGCAAGTTGATGTTCTCCGGTTTTTCCGCCAATATAGATGCTGTCGCTTTTTCCGAAAATCGACAGCGCAACCGTTCCATCTCCGGGGACTTTCCAGGTACTGGTTCCGATCTCCCAGTTGCCCGGGACAGAAACCTCCTGATCAATGACCCCTGTAAAGAAATAAAGCGATGCAGAAACGTCAATGGTGCACAGCAATACCATAGATAAACCCAAATACATCAATCTATTTATTTTCATCTTTTTCATTTTTCCATCCTTTCAAAAAGGGGAGAACAAATCGTAATCCGGTTCAGTCTTTTATCACCCTTACTCAGTCGCATAATTCCACTCAAGCCAATTTGCCGACAACAGAGCCAAATCCTGTATCGTTACGCTGCAATCATGATTGATATCGGCGGTATACCATGCAAATCCCGGCTGATTGC
>DLFY01000053.1 GCA_002482415.1 Phycisphaerales bacterium UBA7708 | reverse complement strand
GCAGCCGCAATCCGCTCCCGCCACAGGGGCGGCGGATTATAGCGGGTGCTGGTCATCCCCAGCGGGACAAAGATATTGTCGCGGGCAAACGCATCCAGCGGCTGGTCGGAGACAATCTCCACAATCCTGCCCAGTGTAATATAACCGAGGCAGCTATAGCGAAATGTCGCCCCCGGTTCATTCAAGGCCTTGAGGGAACAAATTTTATCCAGCACCTTATCCGGGCAGACAGGGCCGAATTCACTGCTGATGGCTGCCGCATCGGTATAGGCGGGCAGGCCGGNNATAGATGCTTAATCTGCACCTTTTCCTTGCCGCTGCAGGCAAACGCAGGAAGATATTTGGCAACCTCATCCTCCAGATGAATTTTCCCCTGTTCAACCAGAATCAAAACCGACGTCGCTGTCCCGACCGGCTTGCTCAGAGAAGCAATATCAAAGACTGTATCCTGCTGCATAGGCTCCTGGAATGGCTGGCTGACACTGTTGCCGAAGGCTTTATAATACAGGGTCTTATCCCCCTGCCCCACCAGCACCACGGCGCCGGGAAAATGCCCCTGTGCGATTTCGCCCTGTACAAGAGTGTCAATCTGCGACAAGTCGGAGGGCGGTGTTTGTGTGGATTCCGCCTGCTGTATGGAAACGGGAACTTCGGTCGGGGCTATTTCATAACATCCGGCCAGAATCCCCAGACCGATGGACGCTGCTGCAACTCGAATCGTGTAGGTCATCGTTTGTTCTCGAAATTAATTGGCATTTTGTCAGGCAGTCATTATACTGAAAGTCAGATGTGAATCAAGCCGGATCGCAGCATTTTAAGGAGTTTGAGATGATGTTCACTATCGTCGGAGTTTTGACCGCCCTGTGCCTGGCCGCCCAGCCTGTCGAGCCGCAGCCCGTCCGAACGGGACTGGACCAGATTGGCGCACATCGCAGCCTGTTTGAAGGCAAGCGCATCGGCATCATTGCCAATCACACCGCCCGCAATAGTGAAGGCAAATTCATCGTCGATGTATTCAGCAACATGAAAGGCGTATCGATCACGGCACTATTCGGCCCCGAGCACGGATTCGAAGGCGTCGCCCAGGATGGAATCAAAGTGACCGACGCATCTTTCAACGGCATCCCGATTTACAGCCTGTATGGAAAGACAAACAAACCCACGCCGGAGATGCTTGCTAATGTTGATGTCCTGGTGTTCGATATTCAGGACATTGGGGCACGGTTTTACACGTATATCTATACCATGGCCTATGCCATGGAAGCGGCCGCCGAATGCGGCAAGCCGTTTGTGGTGCTGGACCGGCCCAATCCCATTAATGGCCTCAGCGTTCAGGGCAATATTCTTAACAAGGATTTCGCCTCTTTCGTCGGCCTGTACCCCATCCCCGTCCGGCACGGCATGACCATCGGCGAACTGGCCCGGTTGTTTAACAGCCAGAAATGGCTCAAAGACGGCATACAGGCTGACTTGACTGTGATTGAAATGGCCAATTATCAGCGCAGCCTGTGGTATGACCAGACGGGGCTTGCCTTTATCAAGCCCTCGCCCAATATGACCAGCCTTGATGCAGCGGTGGTTTATCCGGGCATCTGCCTGCTGGAAGGGACAAATTTATCCGAAGGCCGGGGGACAGACCGGCCATTCCTGCAATGCGGCGCCCCCTGGATCGATGCCCAAGCCTTCGCGGCGGAATTGAACAAGGCCAATCTGCCCGGCCTGCGGTTTGCACCGGTACGCTTCACCCCCACCGCCTCCAAGCATGCCGGCCAGGAATGCTCCGGCGTGCAAATCACCGTCACCGACCGTCAGCTTCTGGATACCTTCTGGAGCGGCGTTCATCTTGTCCAGACTGCCTGCAGGATGTACCCCAGAGAATTTGAATGGCGGCAGTCGCACTTTGATCGCCTGTGCGGCACCGATCAAATCCGCATTGCCATCACTGAGCAAAAGTCTCTGGATGACATCAAAGCCCAGGCAAAGAAACAGCTCGACGCATTTTTGCCCATCCGACAGAAATATCTGCTCTATCCTGATATTCAATGATTTCCCGGCTGGACTAAAGTTGATTCCTCGATGCGGCGGCAATAAAAAGCCCGTTTGGCTATGGTATTGCATAACCAAACGGGTTGACAAAATCTGACAGCAATTACGCTTTTTTCTTGTAATCGCGGTAGTTATGGCCAATCCATTCAGGATTGCCGGTTCCGCCGGCAAACGCACATTTTGCCGGATCCCATTTGATGGCCTGATGATAACGATACGCCAGATTCATCAGGTGGCAGCAGATGGCCGAACGACTGCCAACCTGCTCATTGGTAATGGGTTTCTTGCGTGTCTTCATGCATTCGACAAAATCATCCATGTGGCCGGCCTTAACCTTATAAAGCCGTACCTTGGCATCCTTGAGATATTCGCGTTCCACCATCATCAGTTTGGATTCGAGCGAGCCGCCGTCTTCCCGATCCGTGTATTTCGAAATAGTCTTATCACCGAGGATAAACCAGAACCTGCCGCGATTGACGCGAATCTCGCCCTTTTCGCCGTACATGTGCACGCCGAAGCCATCCTTGTGAATCACTTCAGTCTCATTGGCGTAAATCAGCTTGGCACCGCGTTTGGCATTGGCATTTTCCGGAGGAAGAATTTCAACCGGCCCGCTGTCATCCATCCCGAGCGCCCACTGGGCGATATCCAGATGGTGCGCGCCCCAGTCGGTCACCATGCCGCCGCCGAATTCCCAATAATTACGCCAGTCCGGGAAGTGGTCATGCATCCCGCGCGGACTCAACACCGAGCTGTAAGGCCGCATAGGCGCCGGCCCAACCCACAAGTTCCAGTCCAGACCCGGTTCCATGGCTTCCTCGGGCAGGTTGCATGGCCGGCCGGGATCGCCGAAACTGCACTCGATACGTCCGATTTTTCCGATGATGCCGTTGCGAGCCAGCTCGCAGGCAACGCGGAATTCCGCCGACGACCGCTGCATGGAGCCGGTTTGATGGACGCGACCATATTTGTCCACGTCCCGCATGATATCGATGGCTTCCTGAATATCGTGGGTCAGGGGTTTCTCGCAATAGACATCCTTGCCGGAACGCAGGGCCGCCAGATTCTGGATGGCGTGCCAGTGGTCAGGCGTGGCGATGCACACTGCATCAATATCTTTGCGGGCGATGATTTCCTCGAAATCGACATAGGCTTTGCAATCGGCCGTACCCTGGTCCGGGAAACGGGTGTAATAGTCATTGACTCGCTTGAGGGCATTTTCACGACGTGTGGTATCGACATCGCAGACCGCGACGACCTGACCACGAGAAAGGAATCCGTCCAGCAGGCCCCGGCTTTGCTTGCCCATGCCGATAAAGCCTACCGTGATGCGATCATTGGGTTTAGTCTGGGCCGCCCAGATGGAGGAGGGAAGTATCATCGGCGTGATGGCCGCGGCCTTCAAAAACGCCCTGCGTGAGGTTTTCATCGATTCAGTCCTTTCACTATCATATATTATAGCATTCAACCACTTCTCGACTTTGTATTTACATGGCGACAGAAAGAGGCTTATCTTTGTATGACAAATTCAGACCTGCCGAAGTTACAATGGTCAGGATACAATATTCATTTTTCAGTTCAAAAGTACCAATTTGGACTATAATTGAAAATTATGGTCTTTGAAATCATTCCAAAAGCGGCTTAATGCATCCCTGGCATTTCTATCCTGGTATTTATGTTCATAATATACTAAAAACAGATATACGGCTTCCCGTTGAGGTTTGGTTAGACACTGAATCAAAGAGAGGAATTCACGTTGAGCCACTTCAAGTTCCTCCTCGTTACTTGGAAAGATTCCTGCATTTTCAAGTGTCAGGCCTAATTCTTCCAGGCAATCTACGAGCTTTAGGTAATCGTCCTGAACCGAAGGACTGAGCGTTCCGATAATTCTATCAGAAAAAACATCCATGTCATAAGCATATTCAGCGCATAGTATCAGAAAAGCTGGTAAATAATAATGAAAGGCTTCGTTTGTCATAAATGTTGTGCAGACTCGATGCCCGTCATTAATAAAATCAACCGTCACATTTTCCCGTTGTCTGCCCACATAGCCATCCAAATTCTCATCTGTCAGATACCATTGTTTGATTGCAATCTTGTCATCTCCAGGATAATCCACCTCTGCAAAGGCGTTGGTGATTTTTAATTTCAACGTATCAAAATCTATGATTTCTGCGTCCATTATTTTTTCACCCTGTTTGCATCAATAATAAGAGTATTAGGTTCATCCGGCTTCCATCGCAGGCCGGGGAGGTCTTCTTTTTTGACCTCCAGAACACTGCCGTTACGCAAATAGACCTGGCAGGTCCCGTGATAGTCGATTGTCGCCATCTCCGGCCCGCCGACCAGATTCCAGCGCCTCGGATAAACCTTTCGGTCTTTCAGGTATTCGTACCGATTATCCCCCGCTCTGCTGAAATGCTGATAGAACGCCCGCTGCTGAATGGATTCGGTTCTTGGGCCGGGCTCTTTTCCGCCATCGGTCTCAAACAAAAACACCATATCCTGCGGCTGTTCAGAGGACTGACTTTCATATATATACTTGTTTAACGCATACGTACATTCCCCCTCGACTGCATCGGAGGCCGGACAATAGAATCCTTTTGGAGCAACATCTCCATGAACACACAGCAAATCACACCATTGGTCTGACAAAGGGTATGTTTTAAAGTCATATTCGTAACATTTAAATGCCGAATGAATACCGTAAATCATATTGAGTCTGCAATTCACAACACGATACATTTTTCTGACCTTAACCAGGCCAGGCAGGACCAGGGCCAGCACAATAAGTACAATCAGGACATGTTTTAGTCGCGGGTCAAGCCGTGTGTTTCCAGTACGTCTGGGATTGGTGTATCGAATCGCCGCAAAAATCAGGCAGCCCGCCCCCGCCGCGGCCAGTATCGGCCAGAAAACTGAGGCCATCAGACAGATAATGCCCATCCCCACCGCACACACAATCTGAATTATCCGTCGATTCCGGCCGGGCTGTGTTCCAGATATTGTCTCCTTCGTGTTGTCAGTCATTCCAGTCCTTCCTGTTTTTACTCCATCATAGAAACTTGATTCCCAAGACTATACATAACAATAAAAACCCTGTATGTCCATTAATTTCACGAAAACACCTGGAACGACAGAAAATAGACCGTGAAAAAAAATAGTGAGCACAAATATTTTCAATTAAATTTACCCCACCTCTTTAGGTTCAGATTTCCCGGACGTAAATCCCACAGGAGCTGGCAAAACCAATCGCAAGAAAAACATATCTCTGTATATTAAAATGACTTATGCAATATTCATTTCAATTAAATTAGAACTCTTTTCAAATCTATTTCAGCACAGATCGCTGGAACAGGCCCGATAAACAGGGTAAACAGGGTATTTCAGGTCATATTTTATTGGCTCAGGCTTGACAACTGCCGGGCATTTGTATTATTATTGTGTTAGACAGTACGAGGGTGCTGTCGGGATGGAAGGGATTCTATTGATTCCAGTCTTGGAAACGGACAAGGCGTGTCCGGAACAAATTACTAAAATTTTGGAGGTAGGGTACAATGAAAAACATCAAAGCGGTATTGTCTGTCTGTGTTTTAGTATTATCGGTCTGCAGTTATGCCGAATCCATTCTTGCCCCGGGCGATCAAATCCTTGCCGTCGATGCCACCGGCATGGTGTCACGGAGCTCGTATCCTGGCGGTGAAGCTCCGTCGATGGTACTGGATGCCAATTCGGGCACCAAATACCTGAATTTTGCTGGAAAAAACAGCGGTTTCATCGTTACTCCCGGTGCGGCCGGAGCGGTTAAGAGCTTCGTGATTACAACCGCCAATGATGCCGCGGGACGCGATCCGGTGTCCTGGGTGCTCTATGGTACAAACGATGCCATCTCCAGTGCCGATAACAGCATGGGCGTGTCGGAAAACTGGACCCAGATCGACGCCGGCACAGTCGCCCTGCCGGATGCACGGCAAACCGCAGGCCCGGTGGTCGCGGTCAACAACACCACCGTGTACTCATCCTATAAGATGATGTACACAACCCTGAAAGACAACAACACCATCATGCAGGTCGCTGATGTGTCCTTTTATGAATCCGCCGATGCAACAGGCTCCAGCTTTCTGTCATTGAGCGATTCGATCCTGGCCGTTCACCGGGATTGGGACAGCCGTTATCCCGGCGGAGAAAACCCCGGCAAACTGATTGACGGCACGCTGGGCAAATACCTGAATTTCGGCAAAGCAAACGCCGGATTCATCGTCACCCCGGCCAAAGGCGTCTCGCTTGTTCAGGGATTTGAGATCACCACCGCCAATGACTGGGCCGAACGCGACCCGGCTTCGTGGGTCCTCTATGGCACCAACGATGATATTACCAGCGTCGATAACAGTGACGGCCTGATGGAAAACTGGGTCCTGATCGATTCCGGCGACCTGTCCCTGCCCGGCGAACGCAACACCCTCGGCTCTCTGGTTGCCGTGGACAACAGTTCTTTCTTCAAATCCTACAAGATGCTGTTCCCGACCCTGAAGAATGCCGATGCAACCAACTCCATGCAGATCGCTGAAATCCAGTTCTACGGCGTTCCCGAACCGACCACGGTTTGCCTGCTGGGACTGGGCGGTTTAGCCCTTCTGCGTCGCCGCCGCAGTCTGTAACAACTCTGTATCCACTGAAACAAAATCAAAGCCGAATAGAGTCCAAAGCTCTGTTCGGCTTTTTTTTGAAAATAAATCAGAATAGCCAGACCCTGTCCTTCGGCATATTTCACCTCGTTCTAATCCCAGCCGAATTCTCAAAAAAGAACCATGGAGTTTAGGTCGAAATCAAGATTGATACCTGATCCGCAGGACTATTTCATCAAAACAAGAATCAACAATATACAGACCAGAAACATCCTGAATAATTCCGTTGCATTTCTGACGTTTTGGGCTTAAAGTATCGGGAACGTAAAATGCGGTTTGCTGCGGCTGTAAAAACAAAGGCATCTGCAGACAGTCACGTTATCAATTAAGCGGCAAAACGATAGAGATAACTTCTCACATAGAGATGGCAAGGAAATAAGCATCAGATCGTTGCGATGACACGGGATATGATGATATGAGTATTATCGGCGGCTTCTTTTATTATGAGACGATACCAGACCAGCATGATATTTTTGATTGTCTGAATCATTTTCATTGCTTATCCTCGGAATCCAGAGAGGATGATCACGTCGGGATTATCAAATATGCACACGGCTATTTATTTTACAAGGGTAAACAGAATGTTCGCTCTCTGATTACATCAACGAAAGATTCCCTTGGCAATGCCTTCGTCATGCTGGGATACAGTAATCTTGATAACTGGAAGGCCTGGAATGTCACCGAAGGCCATCTTGGATTGCCGGATGTGTTTCCGCCCTCTTTTCCGGACAAGCTGATTGACATGGAGGGGGAATATACGGCCTTGTATTTTGAAGCACAAACCGATACACTGCATGTCATTAATGATCGTTTTGGAAGTCGTCCTTTATTTTATATCAAGACCGATAAAGGTGTATTTTTCTGCTCCAATATCATTTTATTGCTTCGCCTGTGTCGCCATTGCGTCAATCTCAATCCGGCCGGCTTAATGCAGATGTTTCGATTCGGACACACCGTCGGACAAACCACCCATATTGTCGGCGTTGAACGTGTGCTTGCAGCAAGCCATCTGACCGTCTCAACCAAAAACGTGAGTCAACGCAAGTACTGGAACCTTGACTACGATCCTCAGATCAATTTAGACCCTGCCGATTTCAGTTCCCGGGTTTACGCAGCATTTCGTGAAGCCGCTGCTCGCCGGGCCCGGTTGATGAATCGAGGGCTTCTGGCCCTCAGCGGCGGATTGGACAGCCGCCTCATTGCCGCCTCGCTGCCGGACGATGCTGATTTTTCATTTTACACCTTCTTCTCTCCGCTGGGCAGCCCATCAAGGGATGTTGACGTGGCAAAACAAATTGCCGCAATCCTGCACCGCCGCCATCTGACAAAACCCCTTTTGCCCGGCGTATTCTCTGCCTCAGCAAAAGACCTGACTCTGCTGGTTGGCGGATTAGTCTCCATGAATAATTCATTTAAGTCCCTTCCGCCGGCCGAATTGGGCTATGACCTGTATATGGCCGGCGGCCCGGGGGACAATCTCATCGGCTCGTATGTTCCATCCATTCACGCGGCCCTGGAATCCCAGACTCCATTCTTTATGAACCAGTATACCCATATAACGAATCCTTCACCTTTCTTGTATTTTATGTCCAGCGAGATGTTCCACAGTCATCTTCCGGAATATCAGACGCTCATGGAGCACTCATTCGACGGCATCCGGAGCCCGACGGCCGCACATAAAATTTGTGCCTGGTGTATGACCTGTCGGCAGCCCGGATTCACATTTACCAATGCGCATCACTGTCATCCTTATATGTCGCAGATTCGTCCCCACCTCGGATATGCTTATAACGACTTGATATTGCAGCTGCCGGCACTCTGGCTGTATCAAAAACAATTTTATAAGTACATGATTTATCATGCGCTGCCCCAGCTCCAGAAGGTCGTTTATGCCAATACAAACCATCCGCTATCCGGGACAATAGGACCGTCATCCAGGCCGGAGTGGTTTTTTAAATTGTACAGCCTCAGACGCAGAATCCTTGCGGAATGGAAAATGCTGACTGCCCGTTTTGCACCGAAAACAAAAAGCTTTGAATTGGCGCTGATTCAGCAGGACCCTGAATTCACCCGGACAATCGAAGATATCCTGCTGTCTTATCCCGCCCTCAAAAGCTACTTTAATACGGACCAGTGCATCCGGTATATACGCCAGGTTAAAACGGATACCCCTCCGGAAATCCGAGTGGGACGAATTGAAGAACCCATTGGTTATCTGGGTGCTATCGCGTACCTGTATCAGACCATAAACTCGTTTTGAAATTATTCGGATATCATATTCTATGTGTGGAATTGCAGGATTATTCAAGCACCATTCGCAAAATCAAATGACTCCCGAATGCATGAGGCAATCCATCGAACTGCTGAGTCACCGCGGTCCGGATCATCATGCTTTTTATATGGATGAGCTTGTCGGATTGGTTCATACCCGGCTTTCACTGCTGGACTTGAATCCCAGGAGCAATCAGCCTTTTTGGGACCCTTCCGGGCGATACGGAATTATCTATAATGGAGAGATTTACAACTTTTCAGGCATTAAAGATGAACTGGAGCGGCAGGGTGTCTCTTTTCATACCAGCAGTGATACCGAAGTTCTTCTGAATGCCCTGATTTGCTGGGGAATAACCGCCGCACTTCATAAAATTGAGGGAATGTATGCGTTTGCCTTTTATGATAAAATCGAGCAGTCTCTTACGTTAGTACGGGATCCATTCGGAATTAAACCCCTGTATTATGCCGACAAGGATGGAACCTTTGTCTTTGCGTCTGAAATCAAGGGCATGAAACCCTGGGTAAAATTCGAACCGGACTTTTTCAGCATCTCCTCCTATCTTGGCGGGTCCGGAGGACCGGCGGCGGATTTTACTTTTTTTAAGGATATCAAAATCCTCCCGCCGGGAACGGCAGTGACCCTGAAAAAAGGGGTATCACCTCAATTTCATCGCTTCTTTACACTGAGCGACCTGTGGGGGCCGTCCGTTCGCCGGGATTTTCAGGCGCTGGGTACTAAAAAACTGATTGATCAATGTGAAGAATTATTGACGGAAAATGTAAATAAGATGCTGGTTGCCGATGCTCCCGTGGGGGCTTTGTGCAGCGGTGGACTGGATTCTTCCATCATTATGGCCCTGGCTGCAAAACAACATCAGAATCTTGCTATTTTTCACGCCAATGTTCAGGGAAAATACAGTGAACTGCCCCATGCCGAGATGCTGGCTCGCCATCTTAAGCTTGACCTGCTCAAAGTCGATGTCAGCGATCAGGATTTTATTCAGTATTTGCCCGAAACCCTGTATCATTACGGCCATCCTTTCACGTATCACCCAAACTCCGTTCCCTTTTTCCTGGTCTCCAGGCTGGTCCGGCAGCATCATGTCAAAGCGATTCTCTCCGGGGAAGGTGCAGATGAATGCTTCTACGGGTATCCTTGGCATCTGTTGAATTTAAAAACATGGTGCAAAGATTTTCTAACGAATCCATATCGCCATATCAAGTCCCTCCTGAATCGCAAAAAAGAATCAACCTTGCTGCCATCATTGAATCCGGGCTGCAGCCTCCTGAATCGCATGGAAAAAGAGACCGAAGAACAAAGCATCTATAATTCCCTTATCGCAAAAACAGGAAAGAGCATCGAGCATAAAGACTTCATCACCTTCCAGATGCTTGGCTGCCATCTGCGCACGCTGCTGCACCGCAATGACGCACTGGGCATGGCGTTTGGAATCGAAGCTCGGTTTCCATTTCTCGATTTCAATTTCGTGCGGTTCGCTGTAAACCTGCCGTATTCATGCAAAGTCCGCTTTTCATGTGCAGGACGGAATCCTGAGCATGTATTCTTCATCGACAAATGGATATTAAGACAGGTTGCATCCAGACATATTCCTGCCGCATTAAGCAAAAGAAACAAACAGGGATTTACCTCCAGCTCTGCATGGAGAGCAGAGATTGACCTTTCTTATTTTAAGGACTCATGGCTACAACAAACACTGGGTCTCTCGCAAGATGCACTGGCGTGCCTATTTGAACGGAGTCCGATCTCATTAAAACTGAAATTGCTTCATTTGGATGTATGGGCCAGGATTTTCTTGTTATCAGAAAATCCCAGTACCATGGCCCGGACAATTAGTCCCTATTACCGCATGCGTCCAGAATAACTCACTGAAAGGAAAGGATGAATCATGTGTAAAAAGGAGTGGTTTATGGCCGTCATTGCCCTCACGGGCTCGATTCTGTATGCCCAGGGAAATCCGCTGCGGATACAAAGCCCCGACCAGAAAATACAGATCACGGTTTCAACAGATAAGCAGCTCAGCTTGTTCGTTCAGTATCAGCAGGCCGACCTGGTCACAATCGGTCCGATAGGCCTGACCCTCGATGGCAACCGCAAGCTGGGTCCGGATGCCTCCATCAAGAACACCGTCACACGCTCGGTCGAGGAGCAGATTCAGGTGGTTGTCCCTGAAAAATTCAGCATCGTGCCGGATGTGTACAATGAACTGACCCTCCATTTCGATTCGTTTGGCCTGATTATCCGGGCCTACAACGACGGCATCGCCTATCGCTTTACCACCGCCCTGCCGGGCACAATCCAGGTAGTAGATGAACAGGTAAAATTCACCTTGACCGGCAATCCCACCGTCTATTTCGGTCTGGAAGACAGCTTCTACAGCCATTCGGAGCGGGAATACCTGCCCATGAAGCTGGAAGCCATTACCGACAAGCAATTCGCTCCCCTGCCCGTGGTGGCCGATATCGCCGGCGGTCCCAAAGTGGCCATCGTCGAATCCGATCTGAGAGACTACCCGGGCCTGTACCTGCAGGGCACCTCCGGCAGCAGTCTTACCGGGATTCTGCCCAAAGCCGCCCTGGAAACCGAAAACACCTCACCGCTGGATGTCAAAGTCAAAACCCGGGCCGACTATCTGGCCAAAACCGAAGGTACTCGTGCATTCCCCTGGCGAGCGGTCATTTTTGCTGCCGCCGATAAAGACCTGCTGACCAATCAGATGGTCTATAAACTGGCCGAACCGTGCAAGCTCAAGGATCCCTCATGGATTAAGCCCGGCAAAGTCGCCTGGGACTGGTGGAATGCCAACAATATTTATGGAGTCGATTTCAAATCCGGCATCAACACCGAAACGTACAAATACTACATCGATTTTGCCTCCAAATACGGCATCGAATACATCATCATCGATGATGGCTGGTCCCCGCAGGACGACCTGCTGACCACCAAACCCGGCATGAACATCCCGGAAATCGTCAACTACGGCAAGCAGAAAAATGTCGGCGTCATTCTCTGGATGAGCTGGGTAGTTCTGGACCGGCAATTGCAGCCCGCCCTTGAGCAATTCGCCAAGTGGGGTGTCGTCGGCCTGAAAGTCGATTTCATGCAGCGCGACGACCAGTGGATGGTCAACTATTACGAACGCATCCTGGCCGAAGCCGCCAAATACAAAATGCTCGTTGATTTCCACGGTGCCTACAAGCNNACCCACCGGCCTGCGACGAACCTATCCCAACTACATCACCCAGGAAGGTGTCCGCGGCAATGAATGGAATAAATGGTCCGATTCCTGCTCCATTCAGCATACCATCACCCTGCCGTTCACCCGCATGGTGGCCGGCCCCATGGACTTTACCCCGGGAGCAATGCGCAATGCCGGCAAAGCACACTTTAATTATATCAACGAACGGCCCATGAGCATTGGCACACGCTGCCGTCAATTGGCCATGTATGTCCTGTATGACAGCCCCCTGCAGATGCTCTGCGACAGCCCGTCGAACTACCTCCGCGAGCCGGAGTGCATGGAGTTTCTCGCCGCCGTCCCGGCCGTCTGGCACAATACCATCGCTCTTGATGCCAAAATCGCCGACTATGCCGTCATGGCCCGCCAGTACGGCGGCGACTGGTATATCGGCGGCATGAACGGCGAAAAAGCAATGACCTGCACGGTGGATTGCTCTTTCCTGCCCGAAGGCCAGTTTGAATTGACCCCGTTCCAGGATGGCGTCAATGCCGACCGGTTTGCCGAGGATTACAGGAAAATCACAAAAACCATCACGCGACAGGACAAACTGGAAATCAAACTGGTCTCCGGCGGCGGCTTTGCAGGGAGAATGGTCAGAAAATAACTTGTTTAAAGACAAGCTGTTATGAAAAATTAAACGGAGATAAAAGAATGGGCAGAGGTGGATTCGAACGAATCAACACAAAGACAGCAAGATAAACAACTTAATGACAAGGCAGATAATCCGAGAGGATTAATGTGTACCATATCTGNNGAAAACAATGTAGATTGTCCAGATAATGAGATTCTCAAAAAAATATGGAATTCCCTTCCTGAGCATGATAGAAAAAGCCTGTTGGAAAAACTGAAAAATGAATAATTTTGTCGGGTTTGCGGTTGATCCCCGCTAATGGCTTGCCGTGTTCTATCCTCTTGCCCTGATAGGCACGGCCGGCCGCCCGGCCAGAGGGCAAGACAATGACACAAAATGAAATTAATGCTGCAATTCAAAGCCTGAAAGATTGGCTTATAAACCAAACAGAAACGCCAGAGTACAAGCAAAGAGGCGGCATACGGTATCAAGAGGCCCAAAAACTCAAAACAATTCTTGATGACCTGCGGGATAGACTGCCTCACCTCTCTTTCAATAATGACAGTTTGCGTAGTCGCCTTGATGATGGAATCAAATCCCTGGTAGGTGGTGAAATCACCGAACTTGAAAGCGGATTTTCGATGCTGGTAAATAGCGGTTTTCAACCAAAAGAATTGATGATCGAGTATTTAACCTCAAAAATTGAGCCTATCATAAAAACGCTTGACATATACCGCGAACATCTTGCAAGTACCCAGGTATCTAATCAGCCACAAACTGGAGTAGGCTTTCAGTTTTTGCCGGGGCAGGTTTTTTTCAATGGGAACACTATAAATGTATCTGTCGGCAGACAATATGAAATCCTGAAAACGTTGGCTGATAATTTCGGGAAAGTTGTTTCATTCAATACGCTGGATTCAACTTGCGTTTCTATTGCAAGCGAACAGTTGCGGACAGATATATCAGAAATCCGAAAAGCATTAAAATCGGCCGAAACACCACTTATAATCAAATCTGTGAGAACTGAAGGCTATATTCTCACGACCCCGTGATTACCCCACTATAATCTTGCCTTATGGTTGCGGTCTTTTTTTGGGCTGTTCGCAATAATAGGGCAATGAACTCAAAAAGCGAAAAAATTGATTCAAAAATAAAACGCCTACAAGACCGTATCCGTTTTTTATTGGCTTTAAAAAAAGCGGCAATAGCCGAAGAAAAACTCCGGCGTAAACAGGGGACACCCAATGCCTGAAACTACCCCCACCACGCCCCGCCTCCTTCGCCCCGCCGCCGCAGCGGAATACTTGGCCATCAGCGATCGCAAACTCTGGGGTCTAACGGCAACCGGCAGAATCCCGGCAATCAAAATTGACCGGTCTGTAAGGTATGATATTGCGGACTTGGACCGCTTTATTTTGGCGGCGAAGGGGGTGCCATGCCCATAAGCGCCAAACACACCCAGTCCGTCCGTCGCCGGCAGATTGCCGCCCTCCTGAAGGCCCGCCCCCAGGACCGTGAAGCTATACGCCGGGGCCAGCGGCTGGGGCGGGAACTGCGGAAGAGGGTCCAACAACTATGACGGCCACAACAGCGAAGCCCCGTTATATCATTAAACCTCTGGCGATCACCCAGGACAGCCGGTTAAGCTATGCTGAACAGGATTATCTTTGCCTGATATGGCAACTTCACAATGCCAAAGGATGCACGGCCAGCAATAAATATTTTGCCCGTTATTTCAATGTAGCCAGGCCCCGCGTTTCTGAAGTGATCACCTCACTGAAAAACAAAGGGATTATCCAGACAATCGAAGCCCGGGAGGGCAAAAATATCACCGGACGCACAATCATTATTATCGATGAATCTATTAAGGATTCCTTAACAGTATGTACTAAGAATTACTTATCAGGGGGTGATAAGGAAACACCGGGCAGGGGTGATAAGAAATCACCCGTTGGGGGTGCTAAGAAATCACCGGAAGAGAAAATAGATATAGAGAGTAAATATAAAAATATATTCAACGAAGCCCGTTTATTGTTCCCGGGGAGTAAGAGAGGAAACGACACTGAGTTTGACAATTTCACGAACGCGAAAGACTGGCGGGAAGTCCTGCCCAAACTACTGCCAGCAATTCAGCGGGAAATTTCACACAAAAAATATCTCACCGATTCCGGGAAATTTTGCCCGGCTTGGAAGAACTTTAAAACTTGGG
>DLFY01000081.1 GCA_002482415.1 Phycisphaerales bacterium UBA7708 | reverse complement strand
AAATAACGCCCCCTCCACTCCCTCCGGAAACAGATACCATTGTTCATACGCTCCCTTGCTGAAGCTGGCCGGCGTGCCCGGCGAATTGCTTTGCGATTGCATCGTAAAATGAACCGACACCACCTCCGACCGTTTCGGCAGGCCGTTATAATGGATATCGACGGCATGGTAAACCCCTGCCACCGCCGCTAAAACCGTGACCAGTGCCGCCGCCCCCGCCAATAGACACGTCATCTTAACCCCACAGGTTGCCAGCACCGCCGTCATCAGCGAAACCTTGGCTGTCGAAACCGTCACCGCGGTGGCACCCGCCGCCGTCGTCGCCTCGGAAGTCTCCGTCAGCATCCCGAAAAAGCCCAGTGCAATCAGCAGCGATCCCTTGCTCAATCCCTGCCGCACCAGTTCTTTTTTCAGCGACTGCTTGGCTCGAAAGAACATAATCCGCGCATTGAGCTCCGTCGTTTCCATCGCCTCGGCGATATGGGCATACTCAAGCTGATCAAAACATCGCAGTGATAAAACCGCCCGCTGCTTGGGCTCCAGTTCATGGATTGCTGAAATCACCGCCTTGGACAGTTCCGACTGAATTACCCTGGACAACCCCTGCTCACCCTGCAGCGCCTTGTTCCGCCGGGTCAATTGCTCCATAAAGGATTGTTCGATGTTCTGCCGGATTTTCTCCCGGCGATAATGCGTATGAAATTTATTCAGGGCTATCCGGTACAGCCAGCCCCAGAAGCGGTTTGGTTCTCTTAGATCGTTGATGGATTTTACCATTTCCAGTAGTGATTCCTGTGTCAGGTCTTCCGCCAGATCATAATCCAGCGACATCCGGTACAAATAGGCGCATAATTTCCCCTTAGCCAGCACGGCGAGCTGTTCCAGTGCCTCCTGCTTGCCCTGTTGAGCCTGCTGTATCCAATCCGACTCTTGTATCGATTGCTCCATAATACTTTCCTCAACCATAGACCGTTGACAAAACAGGGTGTTACTCAAAAAATCCGAAAAATAAATTTTCCTTCATTTTGCAGAACAAGACCAATCCTCCGCTGACAAAAAGCTCCATCGCAACAGATTATAAGTATTGTTGTATCAATTTCTTATGATACAAAACAAGGGTGTTTCCCTGCTTTGGATTTTGATTATACCAGTCTTTCCAGATACAACAATACCTTTTTCTTCCCTTCTTGTGCCGCCTCCTCCGGCCGGTTAATCTGCGGCAAATCAAGCGGCCTCTTGACTTTTCGGGCCGTTTATGCGATACTCTGGCCCACAAATTTTCCCCAAATTCAGGCCGGGAGCGTGTCCCGTCGGCTGATTTGGGTATCTTATGACAAGGTGTTCGATGAAGGCATCGGAAATGAAAAGGGGCCAGACCATCAAGGTCGATAATACCCTTTATTCGATTGTAGATTATCAGCATGTTAAACTCGGCAAGGGCGGCGCGGTCTATCAGACCAAGCTCAAAAGCCTGACCGACGGCTCCATCCGCGATATCCGCATCCGCGCTGAAGAAGTGCTCGAAGATGCATATCTGGACAAACGCAACTATGAATATCTGTATTCGACCGGCTCGGAACACATCCTGATGGATCTGGAGACCTACGACCAGATTTCTCTGGATGACGATGCCTTTGGCGAAGGCCCCAAGTACCTCAAGCCCAACACCCAGCTTCAGGTCAGCATGTATCAGAACAAGCCCGTCCAGATTTCTCTGCCGACTACGGTGGACCTGAAAGTGGTCGATACCGCCCCGGAAATCAAGGGTGCTACCGCCACCAATCAGTACAAACCCGCCACCCTTGAAACCGGCCTGGAAGTCTCTGTCCCGCCGTTTATCAAACAGGGCGAGATGATCCGCGTCGATACCCGCACCGGCGAATACGTCACCCGCGTCAAGGAATAATCGATTATCGCATAGCGTAAGCCGCTATGTCAGAAATGGATATACATTATGGGGCGCATGGATGCGCCCCTTTTTCCTGCGCCCAAAAATGATTTTGCTGAACAAATAATTTGTCATTCTCGCCAAGAGCCTGCCCCCGCGCAGGCGGGGACGGGAATCCATTCATTTTTAATTTTCCCGTCCTGTCTTCCTGTATACATGTATACTTACATACCTGCATACCTAATTCGTGTAATCTGTGAAATCTGTGGTTCCCTTACTTCCCCACCTCAAAACTCACCGGCAATCCCTTTTCCGGCTCGACCAGCAGATTCGTCACCGTATAAGACAACTTGACCGACGCATCGTCCTTGCCGCGTGCCGCCTTGACCAGCTTGGTCGTCCGCGCCCCCAATTTCAGAGTGCCCGGCCCAACCTTGCCCGTCCGTTTGAGTTCCAGATTCACAAACGCATTATTGACAATCTCAAAATAAAACACATCGTCGGTCGTCATATACGCCGGCCGCACCGTCACGGATTTCTCAAACAGCGGCAGCAGATACTCCTGCTTGCCGACCAGCATATTCCCCACCCACACCACCGTCCGTCCCGCACGCACGGCCTCCTCGACCGCTTCCACCGTCCGCTCTTTAGCCAGCACCAGCGTCACCGTCCGATGATTGTCCGGCGTAAAGACCTCCTCATAAAACGGCTGATGAATATCCGAATTGCCCAGCATCACAAGACCCTTCTCAAGACACCACCGATGCGCCAGCGGGTAATACGTATCACCGTTGGCCACTTCCATCCCATGCAGCCACTGCTTATCGAACATCGTCGTCTGCACATCTTCCCATTTGCCCTTGTCCTCACCCTGCCACGTATGATGATTCCAGAACACAAAGCCTTCCTGTTCATTGGCCACCCGCACCGAATCCAGCACGTCCTTGTTGTCAATCGGGTCAATATCATTGATAAAGATCGCATTGTAATGCCCCGGCGGCGTGCTCTTGGTAATCTCGCTGCCTTTAATCAGCAGAATATTCATCTCTTTGGCCTTGCCTGCCGCAATCGCATAGGGCCGGGCATGATTGGTCGGAATATCCTCCTTGTGCGGCTGATACTCGATATGATCGGTCAGAGCAATCGCATCCAGCCCCTCGCGCCAGGCCTCTTCCACCCGCACCGTCGGCCAGACCACCCCATCCGAAAACACCGTATGCGTATGAAAATCACATACCAGCGTCTTGTATTCATTCGTATCCGGGAAATACCGCANNACCGCAGCCCCGGACGTTCCGGCGCCGCCCACACACACGCCGCCAGCGACACCATCAGCACAACACATTTGGCAATACCCTGCAACTTCATCTTTCGTTCTCCTGATTCTGTTTCCATTCCAGTTCTCATAACATCTCGTCCATCAACTCATGTAGGGGCAGGCCCCCGTGCCT
>DLFY01000014.1 GCA_002482415.1 Phycisphaerales bacterium UBA7708 | reverse complement strand
TGCCGGACGCAATGGGCCGGTTCTGCTGCAGGTCTATTACGATCTGTTCAAGCTGATGGGCAAGGGCATGGCCATCAGCACGACAACGACCTGGGTCTTTCTGGCCGGGCCGGTGATTACGCTGGCCACTGTCCTGCTGGCGGGATTGCTCGTGCCGATGGGCCGCTTTGATGCTCCGATAGCTTTTACGGGCGATCTGATTCTGTTTGCGTATCTGTTCGGCCTGGCGCGATTTTTTACGACCTCCGCGGCACTGGATACCGGTTCAGCTTTTGAAGGCATGGGCGCAGCCCGCGAAGTGACCTTCGCCTGCCTGTCCGAGCCGGGGTTATTTTTTGCCCTGCTGGTGCTGGCCAAGGTTTCAGGCTCACTGAAACTGACTGAGATGCTGCATGGCCCGGCGGGTGGATTTACAGCCGCCGTCGCAGCACCGCTGGTGCTGGTGGCTATCGGCCTGTTCATTGTGCTGCTGGCGGAGACCTGCCGCATTCCCGTGGACGACCCCAACACCCACCTCGAACTGACCATGATTCACGAGGTCATGGTACTGGACCACAGCGGCCCGCTGTTCGGCGTGATTCTCTATGCCGCGTCCCTCAAGATGCTGGTCATCGGCTCGGTCCTGCTGCATGTGGTCTTTACATTTCAGACCGGCCGGGCATGGCTGGACTGGCCGCTGTTTATCGGCGAACTGCTCGGGCTGGCGGTGGTGATTGGGATTGTCGAATCCGTGATGGCGCGGCTTCAGATGCGCCATGTTCCGTACCTGCTGATTGCCGCAATCCTGTTTTGCGGTTTCGGCTTTATTCTGCTGGTGAGGTAATTATGACCAATCTGCTTAATGCTGTTCTGGTACTGCTGCTGGTGATGAACCTGGCGGCGCTGGGTACCAGCCGCATCCTTGCGGTCACGCATATTGTTGCCGGCCAGGGTGTCCTGCTGGGACTTATCCCGCTGCTGGTGCATGACCATCTTTCGATTGCGGTGGCCCTGACGGTTATTGCGGCGGTGTTCATCAAGGCCGCTGTTATTCCCGCGATTATCATTCGAGCCCTGCGAGACGCCCAGATCAAACGTGAAGTCGAGCCGCTAATCGGCTTGCTGCCGTCCCTGATCCTTGGCGCGATTGCCACAGCCTTTGCGCTGCTGTTTGCCGGCCAGCTTCCCCTGGCCAAAGAACATGAAGGCACGCTGATTGTTCCCACGGCTATCTCCACGGTCTTTGTCGGTTTCATTATTCTGGTTACCCGCTACAAAGCCATCAGCCAGGTCATCGGCTATCTGATTCTCGAAAACGGCGTCTTCATCTTCGGCATGCTGCTGATCGAGGCGATGCCGCTGGTGGTGGAACTGGGCGTGCTGCTGGATCTGTTTGTAGGCATTTTCGTAGCCTGTATTATCATTAATCACATCAACCAGGCGTTTTCCTCGATGGATACACGCAAACTGGTTTCTCTGAAGGAATAATTCATGGCCTGGGTAATGATTTGTTTTCCGTTGATGATGGCGGCTCTGACCGCGGCGATTCCTTCCAACCGCCTGCGTCCGTGGATGATGCCTATCACCGCAGTGGTGCATCTGGCCATGGTTGTGTTTGTCCTGTCCCGGCCGGACCTGATGACCGCCGCAACGTGGCTGGTGCTCGACCCGCCCGGACGCATCGTCCTGCTGGTTGTCAGCACGCTGTTTTTCTTCTGCTCGTTCTATGCAGCGGGCTACCTGCAATATCGCCAGGAACGCCCCAACCGCGTGTTTTGTGCCTGTCTTCAGGCCTTTGTCGGCATCATGAGCCTGGTGGCCTGGTCGCATCATCTGGGCCTGATGTGGGTGGCGATTGAAGCCANNACCACGCTGGCCACGGCCCCGCTGATTTATTTCAACCATACCCAGCGCAGCATCGAGGCCACATGGAAGTACCTCATCGTCGGCTCCGTCGGTATCGCGCTGGCGCTGCTGGGGACGTTCTTTCTGGCCTATGCTTCGCTGCAGGGCGGTCTTGAATCGACAATGACCTTTGAATCCCTTCTGCAGCACGCTTCGCAGTTGTCCAAGCCGTGGCTTCGGGCGGCATTTATTCTGCTGCTGGTCGGCTACGGTACCAAGATGGGCCTTGCCCCGATGCACACATGGAAACCTGAAGCCTACGGCGAAGCCCCCGGCGTAGTTGGCGCGATGCTGGCCGGCGGCGTGACCAGTTGTGCGTTCCTTGCGATACTGCGTATCTATCATATCTGTCTGGCTGCCGGTGAGAATGCTTATACCTCGCGGCTGCTGATTTTCATGGGTCTGTTCTCGATGGCCGTCGCGGGCCTGTTCATGGTCGGCCAGCGGGATTTCAAACGGATGCTGGCCTACTCGAGCGTCGAACACATGGGCATTCTGGTGCTGGGGCTGGGCATCGGCGGTCCGGCCCTGTTCGGCACCATGCTGCATATCGTGACCAACGGCATGACCAAGGGCGTCCTGTTCCTGTCGGCCGGCAATATCCACCGCGCCTACGGCAGCAAGAGCCTCGACCAGGTCTGCGGTGCCATGCGTAGAGTCCCCTTGTCCGGCACGCTGTTTCTGGCCGGATTTCTGGCCATCACCGGTTCGCCGCCGTTCGGCCCGTTCATCAGTGAATTCGCCATTCTCAATGGTGCGTTCGGTGCGGGCCGCTTCGTTGTCGCAGGGCTGTTTCTGTTCCTGCTGCTGGTGGTCTTCATCGGCATGGGCTCGACTGTCCTGCAGGTCGTTCAGGGAACGCCATCGGCGGAAATCGCCGCCAAACCGTATCGCGAAAGCATCCTGACCGCCGCACCGGTTGTTGTCCTGATGGCAATAGTGCTGCTTATCGGCTTGTATATCCCCGCCCCGTTGAGTGCATTAATCAACGATGCGGTGGCTTTTCTGGAGTGCAAATAATGACTTCCAATAATATTCAATTTGCGACGCTGACCAGTGGTCGGGCTGTGAGGCTGGATACCATTCCAACCCTGACGATGGACGACTTTCAGCAGGGCATCTGCAACGCCGTTGCCTGTGAGCATCGCGTTTCGGCCCTGTTTGGTGTCTCGACCGGCCGGGCTGACCTGACACAGCTTTATGTCGTTCTGGCCGATGATGCCCAGAACCAGCTCTATGTCGGCCGCACCGAGGTTAAGGGCGACAGTTTCCCGTCGCTGACCCCGCGCTGCCCGCAGGTCCATCTGTTCGAACGTGAAATCGCCGAGCAGTTCGGTCTCAAACCTATCGGCCATCCGTGGTTCAAGCCCGTCCGCTATCATCGGTCTTTCACCGGCCGGGATGCCTGGGATCGGCCTGCCAATGAGGCCATCCTGCCTGCCGTCAGTGATTTTTATCGCGTCGAAGGCGATGAGATACATGAAGTCGCCGTCGGGCCGGTTCACGCCGGCGTCATCGAACCCGGCCACTTCCGCTTTCAGTGCCACGGGGAAAAGGTCTTCCATCTGGAAATTGCCCTGGGCTTTCAGCACCGCGGCGTCGAGCAGGCCCTCATCGGCGGTCCCAATCGCCGCAGCCTGCATTACGCCGAGACGCTGGCCGGCGATACGACCATCGCCCACACCACCGGCTATTGCCAGATGCTCGAGGCCTTTGCCCGCTGTCAGAAATCCGCCCGCGCCCAAGCGCTTCGCGGCATCGCTCTTGAACTCGAACGCCTGGCCAATCACATCGGCGACCTCGGCGCCATCGGCAACGACGTGGGCTTTCTGCCTACCTCCAGCTATTGCGGCCGAATTCGCGGTGATGTCCTCAATATGTCCGCAGTGCTGTGCGGCAATCGCTTTGGCCGCGGCATGGTCTGTCCCGGCGGAGTCGGCTACAACATCGACGAGGCCCGCGCCGCCGAACTCCTGCGTCGGCTGGATTTGGCCGAACGCGACACCGCCGTGGCCATCAACCTGCTCTGGGATACACCCTCGGTCATGGCCAGGCTGGAAAACACCGGCCCGCTGCCGCGCCAAATCGCCATCGAACTGGGCATCGTCGGCCCCGCGGCCCGCGCCGCAGGTCTGGCCCGCGATATCCGCCAGGATCAGCCCTCGGGCATCTTCCGCTTCGTCCATGTACCCGTGTCCACCTGCGACACCGGCGATGTCTTTGCCCGGGCCTTTGTCCGCTGGCTGGAAATCCAGCAGTCCTTCGACTTCGTCCGGGAGCAGCTCCGTGCCATCCCCGCCGGCGTGCCCCAGTCGTCGGTCGGTTCACTCGCGCCGGAAAGCCTGGCTGTCACGCTCAACGAAGGCTGGCGCGGCGAGGTCTGCCACGTCGCCATCACGGATGGTCAGGGCCGCTTCGCCCGATACAAGGTCGTGGATCCGTCCTTCCACAACTGGTCGGGGCTGGCTTATGTTCTGCGAAACCAGGAGATTTCCGATTTCCCGTTATGCAACAAAAGCTTTAACCTGTCCTATTGCGGATACGATTTATAAGATATACCCAACGGGTATGATTATTCCGCGAGCAAAAGAAGCAAGTGGTTAATGCTGCTGTACTTAGCCCGATGAAACGGAATTTTTCAAGTAAGATTCAGTATAACAAGACCGCGTCAGATGCGCGGATGAGGAACCAGATATGTTTAAGATAATTCTCGCCCGACTTCAGCAGGGCCACAGAACGATGAAATACCCCGACGGCCTGCCGCCGGAACTGCCCGACCGTTTTCGCGGCCGGCCCGTACTCGACACGGCCAAGTGCCCCGACGGCTGTCGTGCCTGTGCCGAGGCCTGTCCGACCGGGGCGATTACGATGACCGGCAAAAAAGCCACCGTGGATCTGGGCAAGTGCCTGTTCTGCACAGACTGTGCTGCCGCCTGCCCGCAAAAAGCTATCACCTATTCCAGTGACTACCGCCTGGCCGTCCGTCAGCGTCAGGATCTGGTCGTCGATGACCAGCAGACCCTCAAGCTGGCCGCCGCCCTCGACGGCAAACTCAAAAAGTTGTTCGGCCGCTCACTGAAACTGCGTCAGGTCTCCGCCGGCGGCTGCAACGCTTGCGAGGCGGACTGCAACGTGCTCGGTACGCTGGCCTGGGACCTGGGACGCTTCGGCATCCAGTTTGTCGCCTCGCCCCGGCATGCCGACGGCCTGTTAATCACAGGCCCCGTCACCGAAAACATGCATCTGGCCCTGAAAAAAACCTATGACGCTCTGCCTGACCCCCGCATCGTGATTGCCGTTGGCTCCTGTGCCGTGGCCGGCGGCCCCTTTATCGACCATCCGCAGGCCCACAATGGCGCCCAGTCGGTCGTCCCCGTGGATCTTTATATCCCCGGCTGCCCGCCGCATCCGCTGACCATTCTTGACGGCCTGCTCCGCTTCATCGGCCGTCTCGAAAAAGGGGATTCTTACCGCGCCTCAGCCGCTGTGAAATAATTCCTAATTCCGTACGGGCTTAGTCTCTAGTTGCCGGTTGGTTGAACTTAGCTATTGTATTCAGTTGTATACCCAACGGGTATGATTATTCCGCGAGCAAAAGAAGCAAATGGTTAATGCCGCTATACTTAGCCGCGACGAAATGGAAAATTTCAAGTAGGATTCATTATAATTGCCATAAAAAACGTGAATCCCCGGTCATCTCAGGGTATGGCATCCAGCCATCGAGAGGCCAGGTCCGATACATCCAGCAGGTTTACTGCGAAGTCCCGGTTGATATCCCCCATCAGATGGTACAAGGTCAATTGGGCGTCTCCGCCGGAGATGCCGTCGCCGGATGGAAATACCGGGTAGTCCGGAGTTCCCATGACCCATTCCCCATCGAGGGGTTCCGATGACGATAATGCCCTGATTCTCGATGCACCGCTTTTACAGGTAATGGTCATGGATTGATTCAAAATCGGACTGCCCCATGCCAGGGTGGTGCAGTACCGAGTGGCATCATAGCCGATATAGGTCGGATTCGGCGGCAGGGGTTCCCCCGGCTGGCTGCTGAAAGTAAAGTTGCTGATGGTATTAGCACCAGTCACGTCATGCGAGAAAAAGATTTCAACCAGCTCAATGCCGTCATGGCCGATAAAATACCACCCGAAATCACGCCGTCCGCAGTGGTTGACTCGAATGTCCACAATCCTGGGGGTATCCAGGCTGCCGCCGACTAATGCGAAGTTATCGACGCCGTTGGTCTCCGTGATGGCTGAGCCTGCTTCGATATTCAGGCTGATCGATGTCACATTGGCCAGCAGTCCCGCCCATGTGCCGGACTGTTTTGTCCATTTGGATTCGGTTAATTGCCGGGTAAATTGAATCCAGCCGCCACTTACTTCAGGCGGATTACCCAAATCGACAGAATAGCTGCCTCCCGGTCCGGACAGCGTCAGGATGCCGAAAGAATGCCATTTGTCGCTGCCCTGGACCAGCGTTCGCAGCGACACTGAAAAATAGGCGTTATTATTCAGGGCGGTATAATCGCCCAGAAATGCCGCGGGGGCGTAAATTGTCATTTCGCCCCCTTTGATGTCGGTAGCCTGAAGAAATCCTCCGCTGACACCGCCTGTGAGTGGAAACTGAACCAATGCCTCGGTTACATCCCAGGTCCACCCCTCGGCTGTGCCGCTGTCCCAGGTGGTTTGTGCGGGCACGACCGGCGCTGCATAAAGACAGCAGGTATTGAACAGCATGATTACCGCTGAAATATAGACGTAATTTCTCATTTTATTATCCTCTAAAACAGGAATTGACGGTTTCAGTTTATCCATCCGAGCGAAATGATGGCCAGGTCTTCCAAATTTACCCTGCCGGAGTGATTCATGTCGGCGCCGTCGCAGCAGGACATGCAGCCGCAATCGTTGCTGAGCCAGTGATAGGCAACGTTTCCAAGGTCGGTCAAATCGACAACGCTATCGCCATCCGTATCGCCCGTCTTGAGAGTCAGGCCATATCGCAAAAATTTCAGCTCTGCATTGTGAAATGCGTGATAAGTTGCATCACCAAACAGGATTCTGTTCGGCGTGGTTTGATTCGCAGAACCAGCCGGGATAGCGACCACAGGATTGCCGTCGATAGAAAGCTGCCCGATATTGTTCTGGATAACTAATCGATAGACGTGAAATCCATCCGTTGTGGTGTATGGGGCAAACGAAGAACTGTTTTCGTAACCCCAGTCGTAATCATTGGACATGATGACTCCGGTGTCGGCTATCCCAACGCGGATGGTTCGTCCCTGGTGATCCGCCGCCCAGACCGTATATCCGGTACGCCATCGATTTGAACTGATGTTCGTATATTGCGATGAATTGATTTTCAGTTCGAATTCAACGACCAATCCGTGATCGGTGGGGAAGCAAATGTATTTATCCGTACGAGCCCAGTACAGATACTGAAGGACGGTTGAGTGTGTACACAACACATTATTCTCCATACATGGCTGAGAATCGGCGGGACTATTGGTAATGCTCCATCCCTGTTGTTCGGGAAGGGTATTGAGGCCTGCATCATACCATCCCAGCCAGGTGTGATTTGGATCATAAGCAGGGTCCATAAGATAAGGTGTTTGTGCGTAACCCGCGATGGAAATGGCTAAAAGACAGACACACAGCATGATTCGCATCGTTCTCATTACATTACCCTCCTCAAAAAAATCCTGCCTCTCCATTATACAAATCCTTGCCGCAAACTTTAGCCAACTGGCAAAATCTGGATTTCCGGATACTGGTTTTAGTCCTTATCAACAGTATCAATATTATATGATAATCAATATGCACAGGATAAATCAATTAGGGAAACTACGGAAAATTAAGAATTATCTAAATTTACTTGAAGCTTGATTAGTGATAAAAACCGGGGAAACCTATGGGGTAATAGGTGTATCTTTAGAGTCAACATGGGAGGTTGTATTTGCAGAAATCGATTAAAATACGAACTTGGTAACTTGCTTGCCGGGATTGTCGAAAATCCTATAAAAGAAAGTCTAATAAGAGTATACAAGTATCCAGCAATTCAAATGGAGGGCATGTAAATACAGAGGAAAAGAAGCCCTGAACATTAAATCTAAATAAATTTAAAATTCTGCAAGTAATAGAGTCCGAATATAGGGGATTGGCAAACATAAGGAATGACACTCCAGGGACAGATTAAGGATGAGGATATTGAAAAAGTTTGACAAAACAGAATGCCATTCGGGTATAATAAGTCTGCAGGTCAAGATTGGCTGCGTGATGAGAACGCCAGAATATCTCAAAATGAAACCGGTCTCTGGATTTGTCGATTTTAGGAATCGGAGGAAAGTATGAAAAGTAAAACAGGAGTTTGTGGGAGTCGATTCAGTAGTGTTTCTTTTTTGATTCTGTCACTGCCAGTCTGTGGTCAAATAATCAACACTTTAACCTCGGCCAACCTAACCATCAGGACTAACGGTACTCCGCCAGTTATTTTAGCAACCGACACAAAAACCGACCCTTATTTTGCACGTGTTGATGTTTCTTATTTACCGTGGGAGGCGAGTGCCTTTTCATGGTTTAAGACTACCCTTTTGGATCCGGAGTCCGCACACGTTGATTTCAGTGTCGGAATGGCCGCATCAGGTGGATCAGGCTATATGGGTGAAGACACGCTGGGCCAAAATCATGTTTTTTTTCATTATCATACAGACGCCGACACTGAAATCCGTTTTTCTTATATGCTGGATTATACATATCGTTTTGCCATGGAGCTTGGGGCGCTTTATATTACTGTTCGTGAAGGATATGTCAATGACAGTCCTTCGATCTATTTGCCGTGGAAATTAGTTCAGTTTGCAGGGATCGGTTCGACATTTCTGACGCATTATGAAGGCAGCGGAGTGTATGCACTGGCCGGCGGCAAGGACTATACGATTGCCGTCTGGACGGAACCGGGAGGCAGCGGCCAATTGGGAGCCATCGGCAAGGCTGATTACAGTCTCGCCAGGGTAAATATGAAGTTTCGATGCTTTGTCAGTTTCCAGTATTTTGCCCAGTTGGCTTCGAAGTGGCTCCAGGACGGATGCAGCGAGCCGGACTGGTGTAATGGAGCCGATCTAGATCATACCGGTGGAGTTGATATTGTTGACCTGCATCAGATGATTGAATACTGGCTTGATTACTGCCCGGAAGCATGGTGACAGTTCAGCGGCTGAGATTTCAGATACCCAAATGAATTAAGAGCCGTCAGCGAAGTACTTGCTCTAAGATAAAGGACCGGTGAAGGAATATTTCAGATTTGACATGGGGGTAATTTACGGCAGCACATTGGGGTTGCATTTGCTTGAATCTGTGATACAGTCATTTTAAGGATAAAAACACTTGGAAATGGCTTAATTTATGAATCTCAACGATAAAAATACGATATTAGTGACTTGTTCGCCGGGGCTGGGGGAATTCCTGGAAAAGGAACTCCAGTCTCTCGACTTTAAGATGGATACGATACGCCCGGCCGGCGTCGAGCTGCAGGGCACGATGGCCGACGCCATGCGGCTGAATCTCCACCTGCGGACCGCCTATAACGTCCTGTGGCTGCTCAAGGAGTTCCGCTGTGTCCGTCCGGACGACCTGTACCGCGAGGTGAAGGACTTTCCGTGGGAGGAGATCATCTCCACGAAAGAAACGCTGACGGTTATTGGCCGGGTGGATACCGGGGCCATCGATAATTCCATGTTTGCCAACCTCAAGGTCAAGGATGCCATCGTGGACCGGATTGCCGACAAGACCGGCGCTCGTCCCGACTCCGGCAAGGAAAAGACCGGCGTGGTCGTGCAGTTCTTCTGGAAGCAGGACTCCTGCCGGGTGTTCCTCAACACCTCCGGCCTGAAACTGTCCGACCGCGGCTACCGTCGGATGCCCCACAAGGCCCCGCTNNAGTCGCTGGCCGCGTCTATCCTGATGGCCGCCGACTATGACGGCACCGTGCCGCTGATTTGCCCGATGTGCGGCAGCGGGACGCTGGCTATCGAGGGGGCGCTGATGGCTGCCGGGAGGGCTCCCGGGCTGCTGCGATCCAACTACGGCTTTATGCACACCCGGTTTTACGACCCGGACCTGTGGCAGCAGATGCGGTCGCAGGCCCTCAAGCAGAATAAAAAGCGGGGCGGCAAGACCGACGCCAAGCCCGCTCCGATTATCGCCACGGATATCGACCCGGAGGCCGTCACGGCTGCCCGTAAGAATGCCATGACCGCCGGCGTGGATCATCTGATTGAGTTTGGGGTCTGCGATTTTGCCGATACGCCCATGCCCGCCGAGCCGGGGATTATCATCATGAATCCCGAATACGGCAATCGGATGGGCGAGATTGAAAAGCTGCGGGATACGTACAAGCGAATCGGCGATTACTTCAAGCAGAAATGTGCCGGCAGCACCGGCTATGTCTTTACCGGCAACCTCGAGCTGGCCAAGGTCATCGGCCTGCGGACCAGCCGCCGCATTATCATGTTTAATGCGGATGTGGAATGCCGGCTGCTGAAGTTTGAACTCTATACCGGCAGCCGCAAGCACGCCGATACACCGCCACCGGAACCAAAGGCGGCTGAATAAAAGGCCAATCATAACAGGGGAGAATTTATGAAGGACGTTCAGATTGTCGTCTGGCGGTTTATGCTGTTTGCCTGTATCGGCCTATTGATGGAGGTGACGCTCGGGGCGGTGGTGGGGCTGGTGCATGGCGATTATAATCTGCGGGGGAGCACCTGCCTGTGGATGATTCTGGATTATGGCCTGCTGGGGGTGCTGCTGGCGCCGATCCGGGACCGGCTCATCCGGCTGCGAGTGCCGCTCTTGGCGCGCGGCGTGGTGTATATGCTGCTGATTTACACTGTAGAATATATCTCCGGCGTGATCTTTACTGCAGCGGGGCTTCACATCTGGGATTATCACTGTCATACCTATCAACTGCACGGCCATATCGCGCTGGTTTATGCTCCGCTGTGGTATGTGCTGGGGCTGTTCGCCGAATGCACCTACGGCAAAATCCATGCCTGTGCCGAAATCCTGGCAGGAAAACCGAATTAAAGGCGGTCGGAATCAATTGAGTGGAATGTGATGATCAGGGGCAGAGATTTACTATGACCAAAAAACAGAAGGCTAAATTAGGGCTGTTTTAGTTGCCGGCGGGGGCGCTGTTCTGCTTAATCGTTCTCTATATGACGCTGGTGTGGCCGATTTATAAGGTGATTCAAAGCCGCGACTGGCCGCAGGTCGAATGCGTCATTGATTCGTATCAGGTCAAGGAAGCGGGTCTGCATCAATCCAAGCTTGGTAACAAGGTGCAATACCAAGTGGATGTTCAGTACAGTTATGTGTTTGGCGGCAAACACTATGTTTCGACACTGGTCTCTTTTAATGACGGGTTACTATATACAACGAAGCTGCCGTCCCGGATACCCAAATTCAAGACCTGTTATGTAAATCCGGACAATCCTTCAGAGGCGGTATGCATCCGGCACTATAATTACTTCCTGCTGCTCTTGTCGGCGCTTCCGGCTTTATTACTGGGGGTATGTTTATATGCGTTTTATTGGTGCCGAAAGACACTGCAAAAACAGATCGGCTCTTGAGCATTTGGCGTAAGTGAAGCGATATCAATCACTTGCATTCATTGTATGTGGTGTAGTCGTCTTTCTGCCGAGTCTAAACATGCAGAAAAGCTGTTTTTTACAAAACCTGCACGTCCGACTTATGGTATAATAATTATACCATAGCGTTAATCCATAAGTGGATGGTGTAACATGGAATTCAAACGGCCCAATCGTGCCTTTACGCTGATGGAGCTGCTGGTGGTGCTGGCGATAATCGCACTGCTGATGAGTGTCATCCTGCCGGCCCTGCACCGGGTGAAGGAATCCGCCCGGGTCATTCAATGCAAGACGCTGATGAAGAATTATTCGCTGGCGCTGTATGCGTATTTTCTGCAGACCAATGAGCTGCTGCCGATTTCGGTGCAGGACTGGAACCGGGGGATTGTGATGCATCCGTGGCATTCTCTGGAGGAATTTCGTGTGCTGCTGGATTTGCCGCCGACCGGCCAGGACTACCGCGACCGCCGGATCGGGCAGATTCAGGAATACAAGCCCGCGTTTGAACGGCGGTTCATCTGCCCGTCTGCCGGCTATGCCCTGAATCACGCCGAAGAAGGGCTATACCCGATGGATCGCAGCTATGGACTCAACGCCCATGTGTATTATTTTGAGGACTATGTCCGCCGCCGCCTCGAATCCCAGAGCAGCCGTATCCTGTGCATGGCCGATGCGATGGACTGGTGGATGAACTACTGGCAATGCGATAAATATCTGGAGTATGGCGAGAACTGGGTGGGATTTGACACCTACGGCACCGCGGCGTTTCGCCATCAGGACAAGGCCAACGTCTCCTTCTGGGACGGCCACGTCGAGCAAATGACGGCCGACGAATTGAAGAGCCACCTCAAGCAATGGCTCGA
>DLFY01000332.1:6179-7155 GCA_002482415.1 Phycisphaerales bacterium UBA7708 | reverse complement strand
CAGGTCGGCCACGAAGTCGGCGATGGTCACGTCGGGCTCATGCCCCACGGCCGAGATGACGGGTATCTCCGAGGCGTAGATGGCCTTTGCCACCACCTCCTCATTGAAGGCCCACAGGTCCTCCATGGAGCCGCCGCCCCGCCCCACAATCAGGACATCCAATCTCAGTTTTTTTCGCATCTGATTGGCTTTGCGAATGGCCGCTGCAATTTTGGCCGAGGCGCCTTCCCCCTGAACCGGGACATCAAACAGATATAACTCCGCACAGGGCCAGCGCTTATAAATGCTATTGCGAATATCCTCAATCGCTGCACCGCTGGCACTGGTGATCACCCCGATATGCATGGGATACCGCGGTAGCGGCTTTTTGTGCTCTTCATTGAAAAGCCCCTCGGCCTGTAGCTTGAGTTTCATCTGCTCAAAGGCAAGCTGCAACGCCCCCACCCCGGCCGGGTCCAGTTTATCGGCATAAAACTGGTACCGCCCGCCCTGAATATAAACTTCGACAGAACCGGTCGCCAATACGGCCATCCCATTTTCCGGCCTGAACTTAAGCGACCGGACTTTGCTGGCCCACATCACACAGGACAGGACACTGCCCGCATCCTTGAGCGAAAAATAGCAATGGCCGCTGCTGTGCACCTTAAAGTCGCTGATTTGACCACTGATTATCAGCCTGGACGGCAACCGTTCTTCGATTGCCGCTGCAACCATGCTGCTGACCTGAGAAACCGTATAGATTGTTAACTGACTTTTTGTCATTAAAACCATATATTATCGGACTATTTCTGGCAGACGATACAATAATACGCCAAGCCGCTGATTAATATACTGATGGATGCCGAAAAGAACAGAGGCAAACGACAATTATTCGCGTATTTGGGGAATGATTACGGGAATGCCATGCTTGCTTGAATACACACAACCTCTTATTAAATAAGAATTTAAAACATACGCGCCCGGAGAGATTCGAACT
>DLFY01000332.1:4518-6172 GCA_002482415.1 Phycisphaerales bacterium UBA7708 | reverse complement strand
ATTCATAAACCCTTGTAAAATAGACGCTTATGCTTATAAAATTACGACTTACAACACAAGACTCAACAACAGGATTATACGAGTTTTGCACGGTTTTGGCACCAAAAAGTACTGAAAATAGACTCAACAGAATAATGACTTTGAAGAAACTGGACAATTAAATATAATTCAGGTCTGGATAGGTTAGCTCCCGAAAAGGCGGCACCGTTCACCGCCCTGCCAGACCTTATTATTGAACGATGCAAAGGAACGATTGCAGATGACAGACGAACAAGACAAAAACAAGCCAGAAGATAAGGCGGCAGAGCTTTTCCACTGGAACTGGGGCGAAACTCCTTCAGAGGTGCTTTATGGACTATACCATTTTATTGATGGCATTGCCTTTGAAATTCCTGATAATACAAGAGCAGATATTTATGAGCACGTCGAAGACCTCAAAGAGGAATTTTCATTAGAATCCAGCATTTATGGAGGTGTTTATGAAGCGGCAGTTGACGGCTTCTACGCCGACGAGATGCCTTTTGCGAGCATATCAGATATTAATGACTTTTATAAAAACTTTTTTCCTTATAACAGCAAAAAGATTCATGAATTTTTTTCTGGAACCGATATATTCCCGATTATTTTAGAGATATTAGGAATCATCGAAAACCTTTTCCGCCAAGCAGAAGAATTCTTTGAAAACTATTATTTCTACTGCTACTACCAAGGCCTTGACAGAGAATTGATAATTGACAAGTTTGGTGAAGGAGCATTAAAGCATTACGATCCAGACAGGAAGCTAACAGAAGACGATTATGAGTCGATACTCGAAGCAGTTTGTGAATATCTTGATTATTTGCAAGAATCTAATGCCCAAAAACGCCTTCTTGACTTAGCGGCAAGGCTGAAAGCTTATAAAGATTATTTTATTAATCCGATAGACCCCAAAGCTATCGAATCACAAAACACTATAGTTCTTAACGAAAACCAAAAAAAGGTTTTATCGTATCTTTCAGAAAGACCGAAATTATTACAATATCAGGCAGATGTTGAAGCGGGAACTTCCATAAGCCGAAAGACAGTTGGGACGTGTCTTAATAGACTCATGCTTTTTCAATTAGTTAAGCGGCCTGATAATGGGAAAAATGGGTACGAAATCACACAAGAAGGGCTGAATTGGCTGAAAGAAAACCCATAAAACACTACGCATAACTTACCCACTCTTTACCCACAACTTACCCACATTAAAAATTCATATCCTGTATTATTAGGGTATGAATGACAAAGCACAAAATGAATTATTGAAAGCTGGCCCGCTGGCCCGGCGGCTTGGTGTACCGGCCCGCTGGTTAAGGGCTGAAGCTGAAGCCGGTAGGATACCTGCGCTAAAAGCTGGAAATGTTTTTCTGTTCGACCCGCAAGTCGTTTCAGGATTGCTGGCAGAACGCGCACGAAAAGGGGCCGGCAATGAATAGCACCCACCCACCGGTCACTTACTTTCCAGACGGAAGAGTCTGTCCACCGCTGCTGACACCGGAAGAAGCAATCCTGCTGCTGCGGATAGACACCATCGACGTATTGCATCCCCAGGACACCCTGCGCCGCTACCGTGAGGCTGGGATGTTAAAGGCCACACGCATCGGCCTGAAGCTATTTTTTAGCCTGAAAGAGA
>DLFY01000332.1:0-4487 GCA_002482415.1 Phycisphaerales bacterium UBA7708 | reverse complement strand
GGGATAAAATGAGTGACCTTCAAATTATTACAGACACGCTTTTTGAGCCGGACGATATCGTCGAAATTCGATGTCTTCGAAAACTGGATAAGGGGAATGATACGGAGCATTACTGGGCCAGCGCGAAGGACCTGTCGTCTCTGGCCGATGAACTGGCTGAATTGAACCGGCAGGGCTTCAATATCTATTATGGTGTGAACCCACGCAAGGACTTCAATTTTTCGGGCGACCGCAACGTCTTACTGGCCCGATGCCTTTTTTGTGACTTTGACCACCTGGAGCCGGGCGACGGCTGCGGACGGCTGGAGTTCGTCTGGAACGATATATTTTTTGCCGGGCTGCCCGAACCGACTTTAGCTGTCCACAGTGGACACGGGCTTCATGTGTACTGGAGGCTGGCTGAACCTATACTCGACCTGAACGTCTGGAAGGATACCCAAAATAAGCTGAATGCACGGTTGGGTGCAGACAAGACCATCAAGAACCCCGAACGTATTATGCGGTTGCCGGGATACCTCAATACTAAAAAAGAACCCTATCAGGAATGCTTTGTTTGTTGGAGTCCATTCGATGCGCACAAATGAATTACAGGCCTTTACCCAGGTACTCGGGAACACCCCCACAATGCCCCAGGAATCACGCAAGCCGTTACCGCCAACTGTATCGCCGGCAGAGGATTGCCTGTCCAGGGCCATTCAGTACGCTTCCACGTTTGAAGGCGCCGCAGAGGGGAGCCGCAACCAGAAAGCCTTTGAATATGCTGCCCGGCTTCGGGAGAAATTTTCTCTTTCAGACACTGACCTGCTGGCTGTCCTGGAAGGCTGGAATGGTAGGAATAATCCCCCATTAGACCAGGACGAACTGTCCGGCGTTGTGGACAATGCCGACAGGTACGCCAGGAAGCCCGCCGGCGCCGGGTACACTCCAAGAGCCGCACGGAAGGAAAACGCCGTAGCGAAAAACGCAACGCCTGGCCAGGGATACAGGCTAAAAATACGGTCCTGCGCTGACATCCAGCCCCAGGAGGTCGAATACATTATCCCAGAAATCCTGCCGTCTGGCTGCTATGTCTCCCTGGTTTCGCAGGAGGGTGAGGGAAAATCGACGGTCACGGCAAACTGGTCATCGAACATATCCCACGTTGGCGACGTTCTTTTATTCTCTCACGAAGAGAGTCCGGACAAAATTATCGTCCCCAGGCTCCGGGCCAATGGCGCCGACCTGTCCAGGGTCCACTTAGGGGAATCCATCATCAATGGGAGTGGTCTTGAAGACGGATTTGACTTCGAAAAACATATCCAGTTGCTGCACGACCTGGCTATTGACCTGCCGGAGCTGAAACTGGTTATTTTCGACCCCATTACCAGCTATACAGAAGCCCAGGAAAACTCTAATTATGAAGTCCGACGGGCCTTGCGGTGTCTGGTTGACTTTGCTGAGAAGCGGAATATTTCCGTCCTGGGATTGACCCACCTGTCCAAAAAGGTTGACCTGAAGATGATCAACAGGACCATCGGCTCCCGGGCCTGGTCATCGACACCACGTGTCATCTGGGGTATCCAGCGGGAGACCGTGGAGAATGATGAAGGGCGCAAGGTTGAAGGCGAGGGGAGGTTCTTACTTTGCATCAAGAACAACCTGGGGCCAAAGCCGCAGGGTCTGAAGTTCTCGATTCGGGAAAGCGGGCTGGTTGTTTTCGACAGCGACCGTGTGGACATCAATATTGATGACGCTATTGACGCCGGGGGACGAACGGCCAGCAGGTCGGATGAAATTGGCGGCTGGCTTATCCAGCGATTAGGCAATGACGCTGTCCCCCAGAAAGAAGTAGCGGACGAAGCACGTCGGGTTTGGGGAATCAGTGAAAAACGGCTGGGTCAGATTGCCAGCGACCACGGGATACGAAAACGGCTATCAGTTGCCCGGAATTGCTGGGTCTGGAGCATAAAAAAATAAGCTACCACGGTGGTAGCCCGAGAGAGTGTTATGTCTTATCTATTCCTCTCTATTCCTCTCTATTCTTCTCCCCGTTTTTAGCTCAAAAACCCAGAGGGGAATAGATTGGAACCCATTGGAACCCATTGGAACTCTGTTTTAGACAGAAGAAAGTAGAAAACACATGAGCAAGCTAACGCATCAGCAGGAAACATTCGTCAACAAGTATTTGGAATATGGCTTTGACCGTGAACGTGCTGCAACAGAAGCTGGATACAGCAAGGCAAATTGGCCGTCGATAGTATCTCGGCTGTTACAGAAACCGCAAGTAAAAGCAAAGATTGACCAGTTCTTTGACTCACAAGTCGAGAAGACCACTATTGAAGCCGGCGAAATCGTCCAGTCTTTGCGACGAATTGCCCTGGCCCCAGTATCGGCCAGGGTCACGAACAGCGACAGAATCAGGGCCTGTGAAGTCCTGGCAAAGATTCTGGGCCTAACACGTGATGGCCTGGCCGTCGGCGTCAACATCGATAATTCAACCCAGCAGATGAACCCGGCTGATATGGCTGAACTTGCGGAGCTGGCCAGGCTGAATAATCTCCGTCTTGCCGGCTGTTTCAGGACGCATAATCCAGGTGACAATGACCCTGGAAAATAGTGTTTTTCACGTCTTTTGGACTCAAAACCAGTACTGAACAGACTATCCAGCAGATACAAGACCAAACAGGAAAGCTATAAACCTATGAAGATACACTACTTACAACCAGACCCAAAGGGGCCAGATGGCCCAGGACTTACGGATACCGGATTCGTAAGCGGGTATTTCTCATGCGATGCCGGCCAGCAGTGGAGGTGCAAAAACAGTCGTGGCATCTTTTTGATGCCAAGAACCAGAACCGCCACCGGCCACCAGTGGACATGCAGAAACTGCATATCCATCACCGGCCAGACGGTCAACCAGACGGCCATGCAGCAGCAGCCGGACGCAGCCCTGGCCCCTGGCCGGAAAGAGGGTATTTCAAAACAGGCCCCCCAGGGTCCGGAATGCCGGGCACCACCTCACATGGCAGTACCTGTAAACATCCACATTTTCACCAATCCGGCTCTTTTTGAGCCAACTAATAAAACGACAATGTATAACAATTTAAAGGATAATAATGATATGGATAATAATCCAATTTACGACAAACTAAAGAAAGAATTATTGCAAGAGGTTCAACCCTTGCTTGTCAGCAGGGAACAGGCCAGACAACGGATGGTTGATATCCACAAACAAATTAAGGATTTTCAAAATCAGGCGGCAGAAGCGAAGGCGAAAGCAAATAGGTTGGACACCGAACTGACTAAGGTCTTGATTGATGACCCGGATAAAGCCGCTGCGGTTCAGAAGAAAATCCAAAAAGCCCTACAGGAAGCCAAAGATGCTTCCGAATCCGGCGACAGGTTAGAAGGTCAGTTGCAGCCGATTGATGCGGAACTGCGTAGCCGTGAAAATGCTGTTTCGGTTGCGGTGTGCCAGAGGGTTATTGAGGCATCGAAAGAATATTCAGAAACCGCCTGCCGACAGTTTCTTGACCTTTACCAGACCTATTTTGCGTGGGTTCAGGCTGTCAACGCCTTGCGGTCAGACCTCAAAGCCAGCGGGCTGGATGGTCTGCATAGTCACCGCCTGCGCGTCGTGAAAGCCGTCCAGACCATCCCCTATGCAGAACGGAATTTCTGGTTTCGCATTATGAAAAACATTGAAAGCGATTTTAGCAGTGTAGGCAGTCATACAAAGGATACTATTTAATATGGAAAACACAGATTTCGAAAAACAATTTCAAGGATTATCCATACCGGAGAAAATCCAGATTTTGGCGGAAAGTGAACCCTACCGGGATAAGTTCAATCCATTGCATCGACAGGCCGTCAGTTATATGCTGGAATTGCATTGCGACCCGGCCAGCAAGGACCAGGCACCTTTGCCAGGCACGGTCGGTGAGCTGATGGAACACAAGGGATTTAACGACCCCTTACATCCCGACCACAAGCGGATTATGAAAAAGTTTCAAGAACTTCACGGTATCAAATAACCCTAATTTTGGAGACAAAATGAAACCAGAAAAAAACAGAAAACCCCGTCCTGTAGTGCAAAAACAGGTCAACCAGTTGAACAAGGCATCGGTGGTCAAGCCGGGTACACCTAAGCCCCAGCCGTTGCCGTTTTACGCACCGAAACACCCCTACAGAAAAGGGTAGGTCCCGGGGCATTGTCTGGGCTGGGGCTGATTGTTTTCGCCCCTGTCCCAGATATACCCCTTTGTGCCTTTTGTCGATTCTGGGGCATTGTACGCAGTTTTTTAAAAGGTCTATGATATGAAAAGTCTATGTTTTGAGTTTTGCGATTCCTGCGGTTCCTATCTTGCCGCCGATGTCGGGCAAGTGGTTCAAGTGGACGGCGCGCCGATGGTCTTATGTCCTGATTGTATTCATCGGGGGAATGATAGCCGCAATAAGATTGCCGATGAATTTGCGCGGAAATATCAACTTTAATGAGGATTAAAAAT
>DLFY01000062.1 GCA_002482415.1 Phycisphaerales bacterium UBA7708 | reverse complement strand
CATTGTGACAAAAGAACTCTGCCAGGAGGCAAGTCTACACGAAATTCTCCAGGTTTTAGGTGTCATGCTTTTCGAGAAAACTCCTATAAAAACCCTGTTTTTCAAGAACCTAAACGATTTTTCAAAGAACGATTTATATCCCATTTAACGGGACGGTAGTGTTGCTAAATCAAACATTGTTAACCTGAAATCTATTTGGATTTGCCACGAAAGGAGTCAATAGACATTTGGGTGGCTTCATATTTCATGATGAATACCATAGCCATCAGGGAAATCAGCGGCCCAGCCACAAAAGTCAGCGCGCTTACGCTCCAGGCAAATTGGGGCACCTGAACGGCATTGTCACCCATTTGAAAACCCGTCCAGTTTAAACCATATCCTGCAGCCAGACCGCCGATCCCCATGGACACTTTGGTTATCAGTGAAAACATAGCCGCATAGCTGCCGTCTTTATTGACACCGGTTTTAATCTCATTGATTTCAGAGATATCCGCCATCATGGAAGTCGCAGTCGGAATCAAGATACCGTTTCCAAACCAGTAAGCACTGTGAAAAAAGACAAATATCGCAAAAGCAACTGGAATCCCGCACATTTCCAAATTAATCGGTATAAAACCCGTCAAAAATAAACCGGCCAATATCAATTCACACAGGACAGAACCTGCTACAGCAATATAAATAGCCCCCTTTTTGTCAAATCGCTTTACAAAGAAGCCCAGTGACAGTGAACCCAGCCCCATCCCTACCATTGTTCCGCCGTGAGCGAGCGTTTTCCGGGTGCCCCCCAATTTCATGAAATCGTCAAAAACATACATTTGCAAAGTGCTGACCAGTACAATTCCCAGCATAACCACAAAGATAAAACCAAAAACCCGGCGGGCATACGCATCCTGCAGGATTTCTCTGATATTCCTGAAAAAAGAGGCCGGAGAGGAGGAACGAGTCTGGTCGCACCTGGAATCTTTGATATATCTGACCATAAAAACCAGCATCAATCCCAGAAAAATAAACGCGGCCAGAGTAAATGAAAATCCCATATTGATATAATTTTGTGCAATCTGAGTATCCCGGACTGGTCCGGTATTATTATTAAAATAGATCGTCCATGCCAGAGCCGGCCCCAACAGGTTGGCCGCCATATTCATTGCATTTCGAATGCCCTGAATCCTGGAACGTCCCTGATAATCGCTGCAAATTTCAAATCCTAATGCTGTGTAAGGAACAATAAAAACCGTATAACCGGTTCGAAAAATCAGATTCATCACGACCAGATAGCCAAACAGCATGGTCATTCGGGGAATTTTTATTGCCGGGAGAACTTTGTCTGTCTGGAAAAAATCGGGCACATACCAGATAAAGAAAAAACCGACTATCATGACGACACCTCCTGCCAGTATATAGGGGTATCGTTTACCAAAGCGGCTTTTTGTATTATCACTGATATGCCCCATGACCGGATCGGCCATAGCCCCCCAGAGAGTGGCGATAAATGTGGTCAATCCCGCCATTTGCGGGGCTAAACCCAGCGCTTTGGTATAATAGAGCATTGAATAACCGAAAAATGTATTCAGTACCAACGACTCGGTGCATGCACCCAGTGCATATTTAATCATCTCGGATGTCGAGCAATGCGCTGCCTTGCGATTAACCTGCATAGACTCTCTCATGAACAATAAATCCAGGGATTAATCGCAATCATACCAATCATTATCTGGATTTCCATTATTTTCTCGCCGGGAATTACTGCGGTACAGCCTAAGGCCCTTGACATGGTGAAAATAGGGATTCAGAATTTAGGGATTTATCGAATTGGCTCCCTGTCAATAACAGATGTTTGCGACCTGTAATATGTGTATAATCATTCAAGTTTTCGCAGGACTCTCCTACTTTTTTGTTTCATGAACAATCCGAATGGCATCGGGAGCATGGATTATCGAGTTGATTGTCCCATCTTTTTTCTTTTCGTGGCGAACCAGAATCATCCCATGAGGTGTGGGAAACGTGCCTTCTGCCCATTCCAAATCACCCAAATTTGGCTCGATCTTGACGACTTTGCAGCCGGATTCAAGAATTTCAATACCGAGAACATGCTGGCTTAGCCAGGCCGTCGGGCCGGAAGCCCAGCCATGGCATAAGCTGTGACGAAATCCCTTATAGCAGTGATTGCCATAATCACCGTGAATATCTTTTTTACCCTCGGGGACCAGTTCATCAATTCGGGCGGCGTTTTCAAGCCACTCGACATTAAAATCCTCCCAGAATGTCGTAGCCCCCATATCGAGCATGCCTCCCCAATACTGGCGGATGCAGTCCAGAGCACCGGTGTAATCTCCGGCAGCCGCTCGAGCCTGAAGGACATAGTAGCCATAGAATGTGGACATCCGTTTAGGGCCATCGACTGCCATCACATTCTCATTCATAACTTTTGCATCCTGCAGCCCGGACAAGGCAAGCAGTGCCGCCGCCTGTTTGCTTTGTCCCGGCTCGGGGATGTGTTTACGCAGTCGCTCAACCGCTGAAAGGCATTCCTGCCTGAGTTCGTTCTGATTGAGAACCTGACACAGCTGGCCCCCTGCCTCCAGGGTTATTACCAACAGGGCGTGCAGGCCGGCATGTTCGGCCTGGGTATTGCCGCGGGTAGGCCAATCGAGAAAACGTCCCTCCGGAAGGATTTCCTGATTGTTCTGGCCGACCTGCTGAACGAGCTGGCGGATCAGCGACGTCAAATAAGGCTGCTGCTGTTCCAGATATTTTTTATCTCCTGTGTACTGATACCAGGAGTGATGAATCAGCAGCCACCACATGGAATAGGAACTGATATCATTCATCCAGGCGGGCAGCGGTGTAAGGTCGCGAATGAAATCAAGACTTTTGGGCACAACCTCGTTGGCACCGAATACCGACAGAATGGTCATGGTTTCGGGATGCATATCGCCAATCCAGACTAAACGGTCTCGTTTGATGCCGTCCCAGAGATATTCCTGCATATTCAGATGGACGGTGTAAGCTCCGACATCCCATATTTTATTCAGACGGTCGTCATTGCAGCGAAAAGAGCCTTTGTATTCAATATCGCGATAGACAAAAACCGCACGGACGCTTTTAAGCTGCAGCACACTGTCGGGTTCATCGAGATCGATCCGAACAAATCGAAAACCGGTATTGCCGATCTCAGCCGAGCCCAGCCAGGGAATCAATGTCATCTGGTCACGAATGGCATGATCATTGGTCGCATTCTTATCTCCACCGATGTCTGCCATGGCCTCAGAGACCGATTCTCCAAAACGGACTCGGACACGAACCGGACTGCCTTGGGGTCGGCGAAAAGCAGCAATCTGAATACCCCCATTGAGTTCGACGCCAAAATCCAGTAATAGCCCCGGTTTCTGGCCCCCCGCACTGGATAAAACACACGGATTAACCGTTTCCAGGGAGGACTGTCCATCACGTATCTCCAGCAATGCATTTGGATTTTCCACTCCTGACTTACTGCACCACACCACACGGGACGGGGAAATATACCGACGAGCATGGGAATCGCTGACAGTACGTGCCTGCAGTCCCATTTCCGCAATCGGTTTTGGCAAACTCGATGCATAACCCGCCGCGGCCGTAATCATCAAATATACGGCTGCAAACCATATATGGTTTCTATTCAAATACATCGGATTTGTCCTTTCTGATCGAACGAGTTAAATCGCACCCAGGGATTCCATCGAAATACCCTGAAATGCCTTTGTAATCTAATCATCATCGTTACCATAGTCGCTATCCGATTTAACTCCCAAGGCAACAATACATCCTATGCTTTATTAACGGCCATCGCATCAAGATTGAGACCAGAGCCTGCGGTCGCAATGCGAACAGTGTTCCGGCCGGTCTGGAAGGATACCACTTTCTCGACGGTCTGCCATTTTGTCCAGGCACCGGTACTGACACATTGCAGTTTGCCGACATTTTCCTCATTGATATAGAGATCACAGGACCTGTCATCGGATGCCGCATAACGGAAAGTCAGCTTGAATTGCCCTGCCGTATCCGCCAGGACATTGTCCCATTCAACAGAACCGCCGGCATCCGGGGTGAAACATACATACCCGGTTCCCTGATAGCCGGAATAGGTATTAAATATCCTGGCCTCATGCAGCTTATTTGCAGATTCGGCTTCATAAATTGCCCCAGCCAATTTGGAAGGTACAGCCGCCGGTCTGGCATTTTCACGGTGCGGATAATACACTTCACCGCCGGCGCCAAGGTCTTTGATGCGCAAGCTGCGATATTTATAGACCAATCCTTTTTCTCCGTGGTGCTGGATACCAACCGGGCCGGCCAAATCCATTTCGTCGTGAATGTCCGTCGTCAGGATATCATTCACATAAATCCGGATATGCGAGCCAATGCAGATGATGCGGTATTTGTTCCACTGGCCCTGCTTGAAGCATTCACCCGCTCTGGCGCGGAATTCGGCGATGGACGCATCCCGTTCTTCGGGAGTGGCGGCGTGGTCGCGATTGGGTGAAATAAACCATCCGCGGCGCGCTTCATCATATAAGCCGCCGGACCATTTTCGAGCGGCAGTATCGACTTCGGCCTGATAGCCCCAGACACGGTTTTTGGTCTTTTGGCAGCGGAATATGAAGCCGGCGTTACCCTTGCCAACAGGCATGAGGACCTGGGCTTCAAGAATGAAATTTGCATAGGATTTTCGGGTTATCAGGAACCAACCCTTCTGGTCGGTTGTCAGATGGACTTCGCCGTCCACGTATTCGGCCTTACCCCATTCATAAGGATTTTCCCAGTTGCTCAGGTTCTTATCCTGAAACAGATTTTCCCATGTGACCGCATCAGGCGATTTGATTTGCGATTTTTTGGATTTGACCAGATGCTGTTTGTCGTAGGCCTGCCATCCGTCGCGAACGTCGGGCCCCTTGAGCATCCTGTCGGCTTCGGGGTGATTGGTGATAGCCATGGCCTGGGCATCGTACTTCAGGGTGCCTCCAAAACGCTGACCGATGCATCCCAGACACAGCAATTCCGCCAGCGGGGCTGCGATTTCAAACCGCGAGTTGGCCTGTTCCAGACCCTGGCATGCGTTCAGAAAATTCTGGAAGTGATTGGACAGATTCGGGGGGGCTTCGGGCAACTGGCCGGCATTCTGCAGTTGTGTCATCTTTTCAGCAGGCTGAATCCGGTAATTGGAACCATGACTGCCGCCTCGAATAACAAAATCCTGGGCATAAATCAGCGAGCCGGCATCGCCTAACTTGCCGATAAATTCAAACTGAGCTGCGGGTTTATTGCCCTGACCATCATACCAGTTCAACTCCACGGGCGGATGACCATCCTGCTCATGGAATTTGAAGGTAATAACAGAGGCCTGCGGATAGAGCAGCTCACTGGGGCCTGTCAACTGGGTGCAGATCTCATAAGGCTGCGCCCTGTTCAAATAATAACGATGTATCGCATCGAGAATATGCGCACCCCAGTCACCCATCGCGCCGCACCCGAACTCAAACCAGCAACGCCAGTTTCCGTTGATCATTTTTTCACTATAAGGGCGGAACGGCCGGCGGCCCAGCCATTGATCCCAGTCGTAACCGATGGGCGGGATTTCTTCCGGATAGGCCTTGTCAGTCCAGCCATGCCAGCGGCGGCTGCCGGTCATCCAGGCATCAATCCTGCGGGCATTTTTAAACAGCCCTGCGTCAACCCATTTGCCAAACTGGATTGTGCCGGCCTTGGAGTGCCCCTGATTGCCCATCTGGGTGACTACACCGCAGGCGCGGGCGGTCTTATCCAGCAGACGACACTCATAAACATTCTGAGCCATGGGTTTTTCGACATAGACATGTTTACCCAGCAGCATGGCATGCATGATCGGGGCAAAATGTGCATGGTCCGGGGTGGAGATTATCACAGCATCAATCTGCTCGTGCATCTGTTCAAACATCTGGCGATAATCCCGGAAACAGGGGACATCCGGGAAATCCCTGACTGAGGCATCGGCTGTCATAAAGGCGACATCGGCAAACGCAACAAATTCGACCTGGTCTGGAAACTGTCGAAACTCATCGATGACCTGAGCGCCGCGGTTATACACCCCAATAGCAGCAGCGCGAATCTTTTGTCCCTGTGGAATAATGCGAGGTGGAAAAAGGGGCCTGGGTTCCTGATCGGAAAACAGACAGCCCTGACCGAACAATAAGACTGGGGGCGTAAACAAAATGGATTTTAACACTTCACGACGCGAAAGGCCCCTGTGATTTATTGTTTTATACTGTTTTGTCATGACATACTCCATTATTGATGCTGTCAGTTTTACATGGTAACGTGCCTGCTGAGCGACCAATTATTTATCCACAGGTTTTATTTCGTAACGGTAGTTGAATCGACGGTCGGGAGCGGCATCGCCATTGATGAATATATCGTTGAGGTCTCCCAACTCCTGGAAATGATCTGCCCACTTAAAGTCGATTGCTAATTTGCCGTCTTTGGTCAGGCCTAAAGCAGGACGCGGGATTGCCAGCTCCATTCGCTTGTCGCCTGCCGCATAAGATATTTGCGTGATAAGCCTTGGATTCCATTGGTTTTCCAGACGATGCAGGGTCGTAGTCTTGTCATCCACGGTCAGATTGACCACATAATCGTATCCGTGCCAGCCGGTCTTACTGTCCTGGTCGCTATCAATCAACAGGATCATCCACTGCGGATCATTATGCGGCGTCAGCGTTTTGGCGGTTTCAGCATAAAAATAAACATTGTCCGTATCTCGTGCGACCTTCATTGTAACAAGATCATTTCGCCCGGTGGTATTGGTATAATGCAGCATACTGAATCCCGGATGATCGCGATGTACTGTATCATTAAAAGGATCTCGAAATTCCGGCGCCACCTCATTCCACTCCTCAAACTGACCATCTATCGTGATGGTTTTGGGGGCGCTGGCAGGCTGCGGCCTGCGTACCCCTTTATAGCGGCGAATATTGGCGATCATCTGATAATAATAATTGTCGCCATGACCTCCGTACATGGGTTCGATGTCCCTGCTGTATTCCTGGGTGTACTGATCGACAAACAGGGCATCGGGATGACAGGAATCCTTTTCTGCGGTATAGCCCGCCCATTCTTTGAAGCGTCCGGCAACCCACTCATTCCAGCCGGTTATAAAGATAAACGGCGGATCAATCTTGAGAGCGCGTTCGAACTGCTCCTGCAGGTTATGCCCGTAAAGCACCGCATCGGGGGCAGGGTCTTTTCGGCCCTGATGCCAGCTTCTCCCATACGCACCATCTTTATGACTCATCGGACCCAGCTTTTCGTGAACCGCATTCTGCGCCACCCCTACTGTAACTTGTTCAATCTCTTCGGGGCTGTCGCCGTAAAAGACATGCTGCGGGAAAACCTCCAGCCAGCCCCATTGATTAGGCCCGGAGGGGCCATCAAAATAGGTCGGTATCGGTTTACGAAACGTGAAAAACGCCTTCATTTGCGGATCCTGAACATAGGCCGGATCGGCAAGCACCAGGGGCTTGCCTTTCCAGCGAAACCAAAGCGGTTCATACAGGCCCGGCTGATATAAATCCGCATAAATCTTCTCCAATACCGGCATAGGATTGCCAAATGGGCAGATAAAAACAATCCGGGGGACCTTATGGCCTTCCTGAATCATCTGGGTATAAACCTCACATAGCGCCGTATAGGAATCTTTGAATGTGAACGATCCGTTGGTTGTATCAAAAAACAGGACATCCACCCCCGCCTGAGTCAGCATGAAGGCGTGTTTTCGCAAGACGTATTTGTCGGTCGTAATATAGTATCCCAGCTCGGGCTTGCCCCAAAAATGCGGCCCCTGCCCGAATACCGGAGCTGTCGGATTGGCGGCTATAATCTCTGTGTTATCATAGACAGGACGGTCTTTTCTGGCATGCTGAGCCAGCCAGGTCCAGTAAAAAATACCCACAGTCCTGTTTTCTCGCGGCGGTCCAACCTCATCATATCCGGGCAGACTTCGTCCCAGGGCATCCGTGGCAACCCATGTGTCGGAGTACAAATCCCGGCAGGCGTCGGCAGATACCATCAGCGTGAACACCCCGATACCAAGGCTAATACTCCATAAGCATTTCACCATAATGTCTCCAATGACACAAAGTTTTGAATTGTCGCCATTTTCCTTAATTGTTCACATTCGGTTTATTTTCCGAACACTGGAATACCTGCCGGCCTGATCCGACCTCGGAAAATACAATATACCCATTTTCGACAGAATCCTCAACCACCAAGCCATTCTTTCGGACAATGGGATTTTGTATATTCATTACAGGAACATAAATCGTCGCTTTTGTATTGGCGGGCACGTGGACGGTCATTTCAAATTGATCTTCCTTTTTTTTGAATACTACACCAATTGATCCTTTGATGATTGGTACGGTCAGGGATGCCCAGCTCAACGATGCGGGCTGAGGCTTAATTTGAAATCGCTTGAAGCCCGGTTCCAGAGGAATCACACCGAACAGCCCTCGGGGTATCGCATTGGCCGGAGCGGATGCCCATGGATTGGAAAAACCCATATTGCCTTTCAGGGAGGGGTCCCATGCCTCGCCAACCATGGTAGCATTTAAATCATACATCATGTGGCCCCAGCTGTTTCCTTTAACCGCATTCATCAGATTCAGGGCGGCCTGTCCGCGTCCTGCACGGTACAGTCCCTCCAAAAGATAGTGCGAGCCATACACACTTGTCGCCATACCGCGGCTTTCGACAAAATCTCCCACGGCTCTGATGCACTCCGGATCGACCACGCCCAGGGCCAGAGGAAAAGCACTGGCATGCAGGGCGTGGTGGGCAGATGTTTTTCCATCTTTGAACCGTCCCGCCTCAGAATCGTACAGATGCGTATTAATCGCTTTTCGGAGATTTTCCGCGAGTGTGCTGTAGCGCCGGGCATCCTCGGATTTACCCAGCACTTCTGCAATACGCCCCAAACAGTCGATGGCCTTATAATGAAAGGCATTGACAGCCGTATTGATCGTGGTAAACTCAAATCCATCCCGCTGGGAAGCCGGCCAATCCACCAGGTCTCGTTCACGCCGCTGTGCAACATTGTCGGGCTTTTCGACAAGGAAATCGCGGTTAATGAATTCCTCCAGGGTCTTGGTTTTGAGCACCTCGTAGTTTCGGGCAAGCAAATCGCGGTTGCCGCTGTAGAGGTAATCGTTCCAGGCCATCATCACAGACTGCAATCGTCCCTCGGTAGGCCAGGTCGGCCGGTAATAGAGATATTCAATCGAATAACGAGGCATGGCATAGTCTCTATCCACAGCATATCGAGACAGTTGATGAACCGAAGCATCTGGTTCATAATTGCGGCGTTCCCGTGTGTGGGAATCCACGAATATATCCAGTACATTGCCCTTGACACTGTATTTGCACAGATTCCATACCTGATTGAGCACCGAATCGGAAGACTCGAAATGAGCCGCCTGATCATCAAAAGGATATCTCATGACAAGAGCCTGAATCTGGTCTGGATTGAATCCCTCCGGTGCATTGTGTATTTCTGCGTATCGGAATACACGATAGCCAAAGTTTTCAAGGACCTGGCGTCCCTCTTTCAGGGTCCAGATCTCTTGATAGGTGTTTCCAGTGCGCATTGTATACAATACCGTCTCGGGCGCCGACAATTCTTCACCCAGCCGAATCTCGATTTCCTGGCCGGCCTTTCCAAGCACATCCAATTGAATTCCGGCAACCATGTTCCGGTCAAATTCAATAAACCAGGCACGATTCCCTTTGTCAACGATTCGTTTTGGCTTGACCAGATGCGTTTGGGTATTGAGGATAGCAGATGGCTTTAGATTATCAATTTTTGGTTTTTCCGTTGCATTATGCCAATTGCTGTCATCGAATCCCGTGTTATTCCAGCCGAAAGGATATGTTCGTGCATCCAGACCTTCCCGCGGGGCATAATAATAGGTTCGATGTCCTGCATTGCCCTGATCACGATAGACCACGTCTGCATCAAAAGATTTCCATGAATGGTCAGACTGGATAGTTTGGGTCGTCCCATCAGTATAATACACTTGCATTTGAAACATAAACCGTTTGTCCGCCGTGGTATAGTTGATGGCCCCCACAACATTTTCCGATCCGCGACGCAAATGCCCTGTAACATCGAATGTATTATATCGGGAAATACCATTAAACCCCCTTTGCGGCCCGACACCCACCAGAGCACCATTCATATAAAGTTTATACACATACTGAGAGGCGGGTTCGGGAGACAGGGCGGTCACATACGCAACAGCCGCCCGAATGTCTTTGTCCGGCAACTGAAAAGACGTGCGAAGGAAAAGAAAATTGGGTTCAGATGATGCGGCGCCCCCACCCGCCCAGATTGGCACCGCTGTCCATTGATCCTGGAGACCTGTGATAAACCGCTGCGGATTCGAATAGGCTCCCGCCTGTTTATCCTTATCCCAGGTTCGAACTTTCCAAACATAGATATGCCCTGGCTTGAGATCTCCGCCGATGTAAGGCACATTGCTTGATTCCGAAGACTCAACCTTTCCGGAATCCCACATAATGTTCTTATCCGAAGCGGCTTGCTCCAGATGGTCGAACACCACGATTTGATATGCCGTCTGATATTCATCCGAGTCGGCATCGTTTACAATCCAACTCATGCGGGGATTCGGATTTTCCACGCCCAAAGGATCAGCCAATAAATCCAACAGCAGTCCAGTCGGAGCACTTGGCGGCTGATTCGCAGCTGCAGAATCCAGCACTAAACACAATACGATCATCAGCACTAAAGATAGCCTCCAAAGGGGAGTCCCCTTCCATACTTTAGCTGCGATGATTTTATATTTACAGCACAATTGCATAGTCAATCGTTTGCTCATATCCGAATTATCACATTCTCACTTTAAATCTGGTTTATACATAAAATTCGGCACAAAAGAACAGGCATTTCCCTGATTTGGAAGACACCATTTCGTCGCTGAATCGCTTAATCTTCAAGGGGACGTATCCAGATATTTCTGAACCGTACCAGGTACCCATGTTCCTGTATCCGGAACGGCAGTTTATCAGCATGGGGTTCATAACGGGCACGCTCCTGATGAAGCGTCATTCCCTCCAATACCCAATGATCCTGCACGAGTACGCCGTTATGCAGCACTGTCATGGTCGCGGGCTTTTTCAACCGGCCATCCTGAAAAACCGGGGCATGAAATATAATATCATACGATTGCCACTGGCCCGGACCGCGGCTGGCATTGACCAACGGCGGGCTCTGGCCGTAAATGGACGCGGCCTGTCCATCCGGATAAGTTTGGTTCCTGTACGAATCCAATACCTGAACTTCATAGCAGCCCATGGGATAGACACCGCTGTTGCCCCGCGTCTGGCCGCTGCCGGCCACCACGTCAGGGGTCGCCCATTCAATATGCACCTGGCAGGATCCAAAAGCCTGTCGGGTCAGAATATCGCCGGCGCCGGGAACAACTTCCATATATCCATTTTCGACTTTCCACTTGGCCTCACCGCCATCCTTATCACTTCGCCAGGATGACAAGTCTTTGCCGTCAAATAAAACAATCGCATCCGACGGCGGCAGGCGATCTTCCGCACCCGGGGCAACAATTCTGGGCTGGGGCCGATTCACGTCGTGGATGTCCCATTGATACACTTTTTGTGCCGCAAAGACAGCCATTGTTATCAGCATCACAAACATTCCAGTCCAAACCATCCATCTGTGTCTCATAATCATTCTCCTAAAAGGTAAGTTTTAGTGTTGTTGGTCCCGACTTGCCTGCAGGATGCAACAGAATCCAGAAAATCTCAATCCCGGCTGAGAACCGGCCCCTGAATCATCAGTTCATCCAGAATCTGACTTAGTTGTGCAGGCGCCATTTTTTCGACGAGATAGCCTTGATCTTTATTATTGGGATTTGTCTTCCATTCATTACTCCCATCCGGGGAAATATGATTATATCCCTGCCATTGAACAGACCACAGGGTGTCATTCATCGTCCCGCGAACGGCATAAAGCACCGCAGTCTGATCCCAGCTGGCTCGTCCCTCAAATTGATTATAGAGTTCATACGCACGATAAATTGGACTTTCCTTCGGGGCATTCTGTTTAAACCAGGAGCCGCCCGTTTGAATGGGATTTCCAAGTTCCCAACCGGAAAATACTACTTGAGCAGGCCAATTGGGCACAACCACCCAGGTTGATTCAGGGTCCGGGCGATAAAAATTGGGTTCTTTGCCTTGGGGGTATCTTCCCCCAACACAAACCCACAATCTGACTTTTTGCTGAATCAGAGCAAACCCAGATAATGGACTGTATTGATCGGGATCGGAAAGCAGCAGATTTTTCAGGTTGGTCAGATGCCCCACCGTTATGATAACCACGCTGTTCTGCGGCTCGGAGGCAAGTAAACGACGATATAGCGACGTTGCGCACTCCGCCTGATCATACGAGTTGAGATCATGAGGATACTCCTGAGCTATGGTGCGCGTGTATTTCGAAAGGCCGGACCGCAAATAAAGCCACTTGGGCTGGGAGGGATCCGGCCGGGCCTCTTTATTAATCCCAATGGGAATATCCGGACGACTAAAATACGTATTGATGGCATCAACACAGGCAGGCCCGTCAATATCCTCGGTGGTGCAAATCACACCCAATATCACCGCTTCACCCTGATTTGACAAAGCATGAAGCACCGCCAAACATCCCACATCATCCACATCGGAGTCAATGTCGGCATCCAGAATCACAGGAATGCCGGAGCTTTTTTGAGCGACAACCTCTGCCGGACACCCCAAAGACACCAGCAAACCAAGATACAGTATCCACGCATTCTTCTTCATTGCATTCTTATCTTCTTGGCTTTTTGCAAATCAATCAAACATCCCCGGCATAAATAGAATCAGGCTCATGAGGCTCTCGTAAACAGCCTCTCAAACAGACTCAAACAATCCGAACTCCTTTTTACTATTTGATACGGAGTCTTTCAATGCCTCAGATGAGCCGTCTGTGTATAAATACTTTAAAATTAGATTACTTATACTCTATGGTTGTGGATTCCCGCTGGAACGCCTTATTCCAGGGTACTTCATATAATTTGGTCAGTTCAATTGGAGAAACACTTCCATCCTTAAATGACATATTGATCTTCATATTGTGACGAGGTATTGCCCACTTCCACAAGCCAGGAGTCGTGCCGCCCCAATTAAAAGTGGCATCTGTCGGGTCAAGCAGCTCAGCCCTGGATGGTGCTCTTACTTTATCTGAGTTTCGCACCCATGCAACCGGCCAGGCGCAATCGCCAAAGATCGGCACATTGGCCGGAATTCTCATCCAATCCAGATACGCTTCCGGCTCTGAATCATACCCGGCATAAAAGCTGTCATGTGTCACCCAGCCATTGATGCCATAGCCGCTGATGGTCGTCATGGTTGCGGACCGAGTCCATTCCCACGGTCTGTTCCAACTGCCCCAATAACCCACTCCGGCACCCGCCATCACGGTCCGTGTCTGGTTTTGGACGGGAGCGCTTGGGCACATCAGAACTTTAATGACTTCCCCCAGACGATACAATTCACCATATTTGTCATCTCCCATATAGGGTGCCAGCTTTCCCATCCAATAGGTCACGGTATCCCCCCCATGACGAATCACAAACCGCTTATAATTATGATTCATTTGATACATCTCTAAGCCCGTTGAAAATTGCTTCAGATTGCTTGAACAGATAACCGCCCTTGCATGTTCTTTTGCTTTTTTCAAAGCAGGCACTACAACACTTAACAGCAAGGCAATGATGGCAATTACCACAAGCAGTTCAATTAATGTAAAGCCTTTTCTCATTTTCATAATAAATCCCTTTCTCTTGCTTCTCACGCCAACTGATCCGACATGGATTATCAAGACTCAAACATAATCGAAATATCAGGCCATGTCGATGGACCAGTTAACCTCTCTGCTTTATTGAGAACTTTTACCTGTCTTGCTACACTGTCATTGATTAGACACCCGAAGCTTAGAATCCCTCTCGCACATCAGGGAGTGTCAGGGGCATACCCCGGCTCCCCCGCACTTCCTGATGGCGAGGAGGCAGAAGAACTATTTTTACATTTTATTGAGCTGCAAAAATCATCAATAATTAATCTGCTTGGTTCCAGATATTCGAACATCATTTACGACACCAGAACGACAATGTCTTTACTCGATACTGTAATTGGAATCAAGCCACTGCGCCGAAAGCACCGCTACGTCCAGCAGCGTAACACTGCAGTCGTGATTGATATCACCGGCAAGCCATGCAAATCCCGGCTGATTGC
>DLFY01000161.1 GCA_002482415.1 Phycisphaerales bacterium UBA7708 | reverse complement strand
AATACGCTCGAAGGCGCGCTAGCCGGAGGCGTAAGCCTCCGGAAGAGGGCTCGACTCATCTTTAAGCCCCAGCGGGGCGAAAGAATGAAATGGATCTACATATCCGAATGAATTAATTATTCGCCAGCTTCTGGCGGATGATTTGGGCACGCAGGGCGTCACGCTGGTCGGCGTCGAGCATCTTTCCGGCCCGCAGTTGCAGATGGGCCGGCTGCGTCAGCAGGAATAATTCATTAATCGTCGTCAGCGACAGATTCGGCACGCGCCCGAGGTTGACCCCCAGCCGCACACTCGACAGCAGATACAGCGCCTCCTGCGAACTGATCAGACAAGCACTTTTGAGCACCCCAAGCGCCCGCTGAATCTTATCGTCCAGCGTATGCGGTTTCTGCTCCAAAAGCACCTGCCGCGCCGCCTTCTCATACTCCACAATCCGCGGCACGATATTGTCCGACAACTCCCGCACCACATCCTCTTCCCGCACCCCCAGCGTCACCTGGTTGGAAAGCTGATAAAAATCCCCCAAGGCATCGGTCCCTTCCCCAAACAAGCCCCGCACCGCCAAATCCGCATCCTTGGCCGCGGTCACAAATTTCTCAATCTGCCCGGTCATTTTCAGCGCCGGCAGATGCAGCATCACCGACACGCGAATCCCCGTACCCACATTCGTCGGGCACGCCGTCAGATACCCCCACCGCTCGCTGTAGGCATACCGCACCTTCTGTTCAATCATATCATCGATGGCATTAATCCGCTTCCAGCAATCCCCCAGGTTGAACCCCGCCGCATACACCTGCATCCGCAGATGGTCCTCCTCGTTAATCATCGCCGTAAACGATTCTTTCGCCGACACCACCACCCCGCGCGGCCCCTTGCCCGCTGCATGCTGCCGGCTGATTAAATGCCGCTCCGTCAGCAACTGCCGCTCCAGCGTCGCCGCCCGGTCCACATCCATAAAACACACCTCATCCCCCAGCGACAGCGATAAAATCGCCCCGCTGAGCGTATCGAGGATTTCCTGCTGCCGCTCGGGCGTCAGGCACGACAGAAATTCATAATTGGCCAGATTTCGCGCCAGCCGCACCCGCGATGAAATGACAATATCCCACCCCGGCCCCTCGGCCCCAAACCACGAACTGCACTGATTGGCAAGCTGTGCCGGTTTCATTGAATCTGCCTGATCTGGTCGCGCAGCCGCGCGGCGGTTTCATAATCTTCAGCCTTGACTGCCTGCTCAAGCTGCCGCCGGAGATGCAGCAGTTCCACTTCTTTTTTCATCTCCTGTCCCGCGTGCGTGGGCACCTTGCCGCAATGCTGTGCGTGGCCTGCATGCGTCCGCTCAATCAGCGGCCCAAGCTCCTTCTGAAAATGCTTGTAATCCTCCGGGCAACCCAGCAGGCTCGTCTCGCTGAACCGACGCAGCGTCATCCCGCATACCGGGCAAGTCTTGTCCGGATGGCTGAAATTAACCGTTTTTTCCTGCGAATCGGTCGCGGTTTTGGCCGCCTGAAGCAGACTGCTCAGCAGTTCATTCAAAGGAACCTGCGTCTGTGCACCAAGCCCCTGCTGCTGAGCGCACCGCTGACACAAATGCGTCTCGCAGCGCTGCCCGTGCGTAATTTCGGTCAAATGAATCGTGGCCGTGTTTTCTTTACATATCTGACATAACATATATATAATTTCTATTATAGTATTAGTTCAATTTCAGACCGACAAACCATATCCTATATCATATCGGCCCGTTTCGCCGCGGCCTCAAGGTCAATCTACGGCTCGTACCGCACCCGACACCCGGCCGCTTCGGTCACCTCAACCCAGATTAACTGCCCCGGCGGCATTATCAACCCTGCCATCCGGCCAAACACATACTGAGCCACCCGCTCCGCCGAGGCATTAATGCCCACAAACGGCTCGCATTGCTCCAGATTCTGCCCCGTCAGAGGTCCGAGAATGCCCTCCAAATGCCGCGACACCACACAAAAATCAATAGCCAGACCCGCCGCATCCAGATTTTCCGCCGCCACCGCCGTCGCCACCTTCCACACATGGCCATGCAGCGGCTCCCGAACCCCATCCGGCATCATCAACTGATGCTGGGCCCGGAACTCTTTTTCCACAATCACAGTGTACATTCATTCTACTGATTTTGCATGAAATTTCCCGCCAGAGTCGCGGCTATAACCGCATAGCAGCATCCAGTGCTCCCGACGCGGCAACAACATACCTCTTAGGTATATTTATACAACTCGCGGCATGAAAATACAAGGTGTAAACAAAACCTTAATTCCTTCTGTCCGGAAAGGACAAATCCAAATAGCCTCGGATTGCAAACGGGGTGAATCAATTCACATAATCTTGTACTGAACGCAAGGGATGTAATTTCCCCTCGTCCACTTCGGCCTGAAAGGCCAGCCTATAACAGCCCAGGGCAACGCCCTGGGTTACAAATCATGATTTCCCCACGCCCTGTAAGGGCAGTATAATTACTCGGCTCTTTCCCCTGTATTGACCTTAATACTGCGTCATCCACTCATCGGCCAGAATGGCGAAATCGTTCATATTGACAATCCCGTCAAAATTCACATCGCTCAACGGAATCTTGCTGGTGTCGGCATGCCATTCATCACCGACACTAAATCCGCCATCTTCCCAGACTTCCTGAATCTCGTTGTAGGTAAACGAAATGCGCTCCACGGGTGGAAGCATCGCCGTCTGTGGATCCATCACATTGAGCACTTCCCGACGAATGCCGGAAATAAAGGCCCCGCGCAGCGTCACAGTATAAAATTGCTGAGTCGTGCCGTCTCCGCTTGGATTAGGCCGGTAAAACTTAAATACCGCCGTCAGCGGTTCATGATTTCGCCAGGCCAGAAATAACTTAGGTGTGGATTTATCGAGCCGCTTAAGTATTGTCACCGGAAAATGATTGCGAACCAATCCCGTAATACCCGTTTTCGGATCCGGCTCCCCAACCACCATCTGCGTATAGGCAACCGCTTCGATTGAATTTTCCCGTCCGAGAGAGACCTGTGTCGAGTCCCCCTGAATCCAGCCCTGCGACTTGCCGGTCAGAAAAAGATGCACCGTCTCCGCCCCAAACGAAACCGTCCCCAAAACCACCACCAGCGCCATGACCAAAGACATCGTCGGATTTTTCATCACGCTACCTCCGATAAAAACGGCTTTTCGCTTTCATTTTCACATTTGCAGCACGATACGCATTATATCATTTTTACCCGTAAAAAGCAAAAATATCGCATCGCAATAGCCGTTTTAATCTCCACCAGCCAATTCCATGCCTGAACTATGTCATAACAAACAAAGCTGCATCTG
>DLFY01000318.1 GCA_002482415.1 Phycisphaerales bacterium UBA7708 | reverse complement strand
CGATAGCCTGCAGGGCATCCCAGGCTGTCGCCTGTCCGTCCCATTGAAACTGAAACACAAAAGCCGAACTGCCGTCGAAATCCAGCGTGATATACGCCGTATTCGCACCTGAGCCTGCGGCGTATTCAGCCGTATTCGAATACGTCGGGGCCTGCATCGCAACACCCTGAACCGAAACCAGTGACACCAGCAGCAGTATCCACATTCTTTTCATACACATCCTCTCATGTTGTCTTGTCTTCCGATTAACCGGAAGTCTTGTTTTAATTTTTTTGAAGCTGCCGCGGCGGACGGCAGATCGGTGCCCGCCGCGACAGACTATTGGAAATAGCGATTTTTGGATTAATCCTGTGTTCGGCTGTTAACCTCCTGTTCTGCGCCGGTCTTTGACGCGAAGACCTGTTGACAAAAATAAAAAAAGCCGCCGCTCCCACGCAGGAAGCGACGGCTTTGTATTCAACTTTCAAAATCGGACAGAATCACGCAATTCCGCAGAATTGCCATTTTCCATCCGCATACGCCTTGTTCCTTCTCGCGAGAACAACGTTACGCAATTAAGCTTTACGGCAGGTTTTCTGACTCGTGTTCTACCTCAAGGCTCCTTCCCATCCTGTTTTGGACAGTGGAACATTGCCTTTCGGATTTGCCCGTTTTTTGGGGCATCGGACACATACAGCGGCGCGACCGCCACGGATTTTCACCGTGTTCCCATTTTTTCATTCGGCCCGCATTGGGCCGAACCGCAAAGCTAATTCAAGTTTCCAAAGAGCATACGACTGTTTTTAATCGCCGGTTCGATCAATTGCAAGTAAAAAAAAAGAGTTTGTTTAAACAGCACAATACACCTTATTTCTCCCTTTTTAGTAACACAATCCGGCTATTATTGCGTTTTTGACAGCCCGTTTCACTAAAATTAGCCAATTCAGAATAACGGAATTCAACCTTGACGGATTTGGAACAAAAAGGTATTCTATTGAAATAATACATGAAATAAAACANNAAAACAACCTCCGGACTCTGCAAAACCAGACGGGGAGGTATTTGTTCCATAAGAATCGGCATAGTTTTGAGCAAAAAGGTATTACATTATCAATATATCACAACACTTGCGGGCCTGACGGACCTCGTGGACAAACTCCGGAAAGTGTCAACGGCTGCAGTTGACATTGAAGCAGATAGTTTTCATCACTATTACCCCAAAGTCTGCCTGATTCAGATGAGCTTCGATGGGGAAAACTATGTGATCGACCCCCTCGCCAAAATGGATATGAAACCGTTTTTTGAGGTTCTGGGGTCAAAGAATCTGATTTTTCATGATGCCGGCTATGATTTGCGTATGCTGCGGCTGGGCTTCGGATTTGAACCCAAAGGCGAAATCTTTGATACCATGCTGGCCGGCAAACTGCTGCGGCTGGAATCCTTAAACCTGGCCGGAATGCTCCAGCACGTCCTCCAGGTCACCATCAGCAAGGGCAGCCAGAAGGCCGACTGGTCCAAACGCCCTCTGCCCGACCATCTGCTCGAATACGCCGCGATGGATACCCATCACCTGCTGGAACTGGCGGCCCGGCTCGAAGCCATGCTTCAGGAACAGAATCGCACCGGCTGGCACCAGCAGATGTGTCGTCGCTCGGTGCGTGCCGCGGTAAACCATAAGCCCGATATCGACCCGGAACGCGACTGGCGCATCAAAGGCAGCAGTCTGCTGAATCGCAGACAACTGGCCTTTCTCAAACAGCTCTGGCTGTGGCGTGAAAAACAGGCCCAGAAAGCCGATTTGCCTCCATTTCGCATCCTGCACAATGAACGCCTTATCGATCTGGCCATTCAGGCCGACTCACATGCCAATCCGGATTTCAGTATCCTGTTGGGTGCGCTCAAACACTGCAAAGGCAGACGCCTGGATTGTCTTGAGCAGGCCCTACAGAAAGCCTTCGCGATGGAGTCCTCTGAGTGGCCAGCCAAAAAGTCCCCAACCCGCCAGCCCAAACCGGACCCGGATTTCCTCAAACGTATTGACATAATCCGCGATTGCTGCAAAACCATTGCCGAGCAGCATCATATTGCCCTGGAAATCCTGATGCCCCGCAATATCATCGGTATGATTGCCAAATCCGGCCCAGCTTACCTCAGTGAGCTCCTCAAAGAAGGCATCATCGTCGAATGGCAGCTTGAATTGCTGAAAGAACCCATTGAAAACTGTCTAAGACATTCTAAGTCCAGTTCATCTTCTATTGCCCCTTAATTCGATTGACTTTTTACTCCCGTTTTGATAGAATCCCCCTACTACGCTGATATGTGCGGGGGATGCACCCAGTTTCTGGTAAGCCGACGGAGTGGCAAAAATAGCTCTTTTTAATAGTTTCAGAGTCGTATTGTCGTATTCTTGCGACACAAACCCGTCAACATGGTTTATGGAAAGGGTACCTGTTTGAGTCTTTCCGAGAAAACTCTATTTGCTGAAAATACAAGACGTTATATTATTCGTACCGGCGTTGCCATCACAGTGGCTGCGTGTGCCTGGATTTGCGTCCAAATGTGTATGACAGCATCAGGTCCTATTCTGTTAAGTACCCGTATCCCTGTTGAAGGGCAGACTATACCAACTTTACCGACTTTGTCGGCTGAAGAAGAAATTTTGTTTATACCGTCTGTGACGATAATTCAGGATCAGCCGCAAACCGACGACCAGCAGCTTATCGCCCTACTGCAAAGCTGCCCGACTCCCGATGTTGCTCGTCCTGAATGGAAAACCGTTCGGATGCGGGTGACGGGCTATTGTGCCTGTCCGCGATGCTGCGGCAAATTCTCCGACGGCCGGACAGCGGATCTGCACAAAATTCGTAAAGGGGACGTGTTTGTTGCCGCGGATAAACGAGTCCCGTTCGGTACCGAAATGATTATCCCGGGATATAATCATGACCGTCCGGTGGAAGTCAAAGACCGCGGGCGTCTGATCAAAGGCAATCGGCTGGATGTGTTCTTCAACGACCACAAGATCGCCAAAAAATGGGGAACACGATACCTCGATGTCCTGGTCAAAGTTGAAAAATAAAACAC
>DLFY01000109.1 GCA_002482415.1 Phycisphaerales bacterium UBA7708 | reverse complement strand
GATCAGCTCGAATAGAGCAAGAGCATCAATTCAGATGTTCAAAAACTGCTCCAGAAGATTGCCAAAGAGCATTCGCGCATTGTTTTCAATGGTGATAACTACTCCGAAGACTGGGTGGCCGAAGCGGAAAGACGCGGCCTGCCCAACATTCGCAACTGTGTTGATTCAATCAAGACAATCACGGAACCCGAACATGTCAAGCTGTTCAGCAAACACAATGTTCTGAGCAAGATTGAACTGCATGCCCGGGAAGAAATCCTGCTGGAAAACTATGCCAAGACGCTCAATATTGAAGCCGGCGCCATGCTGAACATCGGCCGCCGCCAGATCCTGCCGGCGGCGATGGAATTTGCCGGCTTGGTTGCAGACAGCATGAACACCGTCTCGGATGCCGGAGCATCTTGTGCTGCACAGAAGAAATTATTGACTAAGGTGACGGGTTTAATGGATCGTCTCAATGATGGCTTGGATACTCTGGCCGATGCAATCGTCAAAACGAAGGCGATCACCAGTATCGAGAAAAAGGCCGATGCTTATAAGGATAAAGTTGTTCCGGCTATGACTGAAGTCCGTGCGGCAGCCGATGAACTGGAGACCCTGGTTGACGCCGATATGTGGCCTCTGCCGACATACGCACAGATGCTTTTTGTGAGATAAGAAGTAGGCGACATAGCAATACAACAATTCGCAGAATAGCCCTGCTGGCGGATGCAAACGACCAGCAGGGCTTTTTTTATCGACAAATGCGGGTTTAATCCAGAAATCTTCATTTCCTGCAAGGATTGAATCTTGACAGTTGCGGGGTATTTCGCTAAACTATTCCGAATTTTGTGACCCCTAAAAACGAATAGGAATAACCAGACAACGGAGAATGATTTTGATACCAGAAAATCAGGGTTTATATGAGTCACGATATGAACACGACGCCTGCGGTATCGGCGCCGTGGTCAATATCAATGGACGCAGAGATCATGCCATCCTTGAATATGGCAAGCAGGTGCTCCTGAATCTGCATCACCGCGGAGCCGCCAGCGCCGATGATATCACCGGCGACGGCGCAGGTATCCTGTTCCAGATTTCCCATGAATTTTTCGTGGATGTCTGCAAGACGCAGGGGATTGCATTGTCGCATCCCGGCACCTACGGCGTTGGGATGGTATTTGGATCGAAGGATGTCCAGCTTCGGGCTAAATGCGATGCGATTCTCGAACGGGCCATCGACCATTACGGCATGAAGGTTCTTGGCTGGCGTGACGTCCCTTATAAGAATGATTGCCTTGGACCGATTGCATTGCAGGCGGAACCCAATATCAAACAACTGTTTGTTGACGGCATGGCTTATCGCGACGAGGAACTGGAACGCCGTCTGTTCCTGGCCCGCAAACGGGCGGAAAAACAGGTTGCCGCGCTTGGCAGGCAGGGGGATGATTTCTACGTAAGTACCCTGTCCTGCCGGACAATCTGTTATAAAGGAATGTTCATGGCATGGCAGTTGTTTGCATATTATCCCGATTTGTCGGATGAGCGAATGACGTCGGCACTGGCAATCGTTCACCAGCGATACAGCACCAATACCTTTCCGAATTGGAAACTGGCACACCCATTCCGCTGTATTGCGCATAATGGCGAAATCAACACCCTCAGCGGCAATCGGAACTGTATGCGGATGCGGGAACAGAGTCTCGAAGCTCCGGTTCTCGGAGAAGACTTGTCCGATTTGGTTCCTGTCCTGACTCCCGGCGCCAGTGATTCGGCCAATTTTGATGAAATGCTTGAGCTCTTGGTTCGTGCCGGTCGGAGTATGCCTCATTCGATGATGATGCTGATTCCAGAGGCATTCGGTGCACGGTATCACATCAGTACCGATAAACGGGCATTTTATGAATATCACTCCTCGATTATGGAGCCATGGGACGGTCCTGCAGCGATGGTTTTCACCGATGGTCGTTTCCTGGGCGGCACACTGGACCGAAATGGCCTGCGTCCCAGTCGATATCTGGTGACCAACGATGGCCTTGCGGTACTGGCCAGTGAAGCCGGCGTTATCGAATTTCCGCCGGATCAGATTCGCCAGAAAGGGCGGCTTCAGCCCGGCAAGATGTTTCTGGTCGATACCCAGGAGGGACGAATCATTACCGACCAGGAAATTAAAAGTAATATTGCCCGCCAGAAGCCATATCGTCGATGGCTGGAAGAAAATCGCATCGAATTGCGGGGTCTGTTTGATACCCCTAAAGCAGTCATTACCGATATCGATACATTATATACACGGTTGCGGGTCTTTGGATACACCCGAGAAGAAATGCGGATGGTTATTGCCCCGATGGCTCAAAATGGTCAGGAGCCGGTTGGCTCCATGGGCAATGATGCCGCACTTGCGGTATTAAGCGACAGGCCTCGTCTGTTATACGATTATTTCAAGCAGTTATTTGCCCAGGTTACCAACCCTCCGATTGATCCGCTCCGAGAAGGTCTGGTCATGAGCCTGATGAGTTTTACCGGCAAAAAACGGAATGTTCTGGACGAGACTCCGCAGCATTGCCGACAGTTGAAATTGCCTCATCCGCTCCTGACAAATGAAGATATGATTCGTCTTCGCAATGTGAAACGCGAAGACTTTAAGGTGGCAAACCTCCCGGCTTTCTTTGATGCTCATTCCAACGATCCCACGGTCAACCTGGAACGGTCGCTGGATAAACTGGTTGCAGCCGCCCAGCGGGAAATCGATAATGGTGCCTCTTTGCTGGTCATCAGTGACAAGGGATGTGATGCCGACAAGGCCCCGATTCCTGCCTTGTTAGCCGTTGCCGCGGTCCATCATGGTCTGATTGAAAAAGGCCTGCGTGGGGAAGCGGGGCTGATTGTGGAAACCGGAGAAGCTCGCGAAGTGATGCATTTCTGCCTGCTGTGCGGGTTCGGCGCCAACGCCGTAAATCCGTATCTGGTTTTTGAAATGCTGCAGGAACTGCAGCGGCAGGGCGATTTGTCTGCCAAAACCGATTTGGGGCAATGTGCCGACAACTTCATCGCTGCGATCAAAAAAGGCATTCTCAAGGTTATGAGCAAGATGGGCATATCGACGCTTCGCAGTTATTTCAATGCCCAGTTGTTCGAAGCGGTCGGATTGAACAAGGAGTTTGTCGATAAGTATTTTGTCGGTACCAGCTCCCGGATCGAAGGAATTGGATTGCGTCAGATTGCCGCAGATGCGATCCGCCGGCACCACGAAGCTTATCGTAACCGCAAACCCGGCGAACTAGAAATGGAATACGGTGGAGAATATCATTTCCGCTGTGATGGGGAGCGTCACCTGTGGAATCCGACGACGGTTTCCAGCCTGCAGCATGCCGTCGTCTGTAATGATCAAAAGGCTTACAATGAATTCGCCAAAGCCGTCAATGAGCAGGATAAATCGCTGTGTACACTGCGAGGATTGTTTGAATTTGTACCGGGCAATCCCGTACCGCTGAAAGAAGTGGAGCCGGCATCGGAAATCGTTAAGCGGTTCTGCACCGGGGCGATGAGTCATGGTTCCATCAGTAAAGAGGCCCATGAATGCATGGCGATTGCGATGAACCGCATCGGCGCCATGAACAATACAGGGGAAGGCGGCGAGGACCCTGAACGCTATAAACCGCTGCCCAACGGGGATTCTTTAAACAGTGCCATCAAGCAGGTGGCCAGCGGTCGATTCGGCGTAACCATTAATTACCTTGCCCATGCCAAAGAACTGCAGATTAAAATGGCTCAGGGTGCCAAGCCGGGCGAGGGCGGCCAGCTTCCCGGCCATAAAGTGACCGATGAAATCGCTCAGCTTCGTTTTTCGACGCCGGGCGTAACGCTGATTTCGCCTCCGCCGCATCATGACATTTACTCGATTGAAGACCTGGCCCAGTTGATTTATGATCTCAAATGCAGCAATCCTTCGGCCAAGGTCTCTGTAAAACTGGTCTCGGAAGTCGGCGTCGGCACCGTCGCTGCCGGTGTCTGCAAAGGCAATGCCGATGAGGTCTTAATCAGCGGACATGACGGCGGGACAGGCGCCAGTCCATTGTCTTCAATCAAACATGCCGGCTGCCCTTGGGAAATCGGACTCGCTGAAACCCAGCAGGTCCTGGTCCTCAACGGATTGCGTGACCGGATACGCGTGCAGGTGGACGGACAGCTTCGTACCGGCCGGGACATTGTCATTGGTGCCTTGCTTGGAGCCGAACAATTCGGTTTCGGCACGGGTGCACTGGTGACCATGGGATGCACCCTGCTTCGCCGGTGCCATGATGGTGCCTGCACCTACGGTATTGCGACGCAGGACCCTGAACTTCGCAGCCGGTTCCGCGGCAAACCCGAATATATCATTCGCTATCTGACGTTTGTTGCCGAGGAAATGCGGCAGATTATGGCTCAACTGGGCTTCCGCAAAGTCGAGGATATGGTTGGCCGGGCGGATCGGTTGTGCTCCAAAAAAGCGGTTGAGCATTACAAGGCCAAAGGGCTGGATTTCTCGAAAATATTCCATGTGCCGGAGCATAAGGATTCCAAAGCCATTCGGCTCAGCCGGCCGCAGCCTTATCGGCTCGAAGATCATCTGGACTGGCAGATTATCGAAAAATGCAAATCCGCCATCGAAAAAGGTCAGAAAGTCTCCATCGATATGCCGATTCGGAATGTCAATCGTACCGTCGGCGCTATCCTGAGTAATAAAATAGCCCTGAAATATGGTCTCAAGGGATTGCCGGAAGATACGATTGATATTACCTTTCAGGGTTCGGCCGGGCAGAGCTTCGGCGCCTTCCTGGCCCGCGGTGTAACACTTCATCTTGTCGGTGAAAGCAATGATTATCTGGGCAAGGGATTGTCCGGCGGCAGGATTATTGTGGAAACTCCGCCGGATTCGCCCTTCATGGCCCACGAAAATATCATTGTCGGCAATACCCTGCTGTATGGCGCAACCAGCGGCGAGGTCTATATCAACGGGATGGCCGGCGAACGATTCTGTGTCCGCAACAGCGGAGCGACCGCGGTGGTCGAAGGTGTCGGGGATCACGGCTGTGAATATATGACCGGCGGCCTGGTGATTGTGCTGGGTAAGACCGGCTGCAATTTTGCTGCAGGCATGAGCGGCGGCATCGCGTATGTCCTTGATGAAATGCAGTTGTTCGACACCCTGTGCAACCTCGACATGGTCGATTTGGAAAACGTCTGGCGACAGGAAGATAAAGACATCCTGCATCAGCATATTGTAAAGCATGAAAAACTGACTCGCAGCAGCCGGGCAAAACGAATTCTGAATGCGTGGCCGGATATGGTGGGTCGTTTCGTGAAAGTAATACCAACGGATTACCGCAAGGCCCTCGAACGAATGCGTGAACAGGAACGCAGGGCGGCGGAACAGACACCGGCAACCGAGGAGGTGTTCCATGGCTAAGGCAAAAGGTTTTGTCGAATTTTCGCGGCAATCGACCGGTTATCGTCCGGTGGACTGCAGGATTAAGGATTACAGGGAAATCGAAATCCCCCTGACCCCCGATGAATTGAAAAAGCAGGCGGCCCGCTGTATCGATTGCGGTATTCCGTTTTGTCATGGCACGGGTTGTCCGATTCGCAATAATATCCCGGAATTCAATGACCTGGTGTATCAGGGACGCTGGCAGCAGGCCTGTGATGTGCTCCACGCAACGAATAATCTGCCGGAAATTACAGGCCGTGTGTGTCCGGCACCCTGTGAAACATCCTGCACGCTGTCAATCAATGACAAGCCGGTCACGATCCGGCATATCGAGTATCAGATTGTGGAGCGTGGTTTCGCCGAGGGCTGGATCAAACCCTTGCCGCCCGCGGTCAAAAACGGAAAGACCGTTGCCGTCATCGGCTCCGGACCTGCGGGACTGTCTGCTGCTCAGCAGCTTGCCCGGGCGGGGTTTGAAGTTTCGGTGTTTGAAAAAGATGAAAAACCCGGCGGTCTGCTGCGGTATGGAATACCGGATTTCAAACTTGAAAAATGGGTGATTGACCGCCGTCTGGAACAGATGAAAGCCGAAGGCGTCAAATTCCATCCCGGCGTCGATGCGGGCAAGGACATTTCCGCACATTACCTGCAGAAGATGTTCGATTATATCTGCATTACCATGGGAGCAGGCAAACCGCGTGATTTGCCGATACCCGGCCGCGACAATCCGGGCATTCATTATGCGATGGAATTTTTGGCTCAGCAGAATAAGCTGAATTCCAATGAGCCGTTTAATCTTTCAAGCCGAATCAATGCAGCCGGCAAGAATGTCCTGGTTATCGGTGGTGGTGATACCGGCAGCGACTGCGTGGGAACATCACGTCGCCAGGGTGCTGCGTCAATTACCCAGATTGAAATCCTGCCCCAGCCTCCGGAAAGCCGGCCTGAAGACACTCCCTGGCCGATGTGGCCCCGCCAGATGCGAACGTCCTCTTCGCATGAGGAAGGCTGCACTCGGATGTGGAGTATCGCCAGCAAAAAATTTGTCGGCGATGCCGCCGGACTGAAGGAAGTCCATGCCTGTAAAGTCGAATGGAAACAGGATAATGGGCGCTGGGTTATGAATGAAATTCCGGGTACGGAGTTTGTGATTAAAGCAGAGCTGGTTCTGCTGGCCATGGGCTTTGTGCATGTGGAACACAACCAGCTCATCAAGGATTTGAACCTTGACCTCGATGCCCGCGGCAACGTTAAAGTCAATCACTATCAGTCCAATATCCCCTCGGTTTTTGGTGCCGGCGATGCAGTCTCCGGCGCTTCCCTGGTGGTCCGGGCGATTGACAGCGGGCGTTTGGCGGCCGAGGCCATTTTGAGCTGGTATCAGAAAAACAGTTAAACACAAGGGATTTGAAAACATGGCGATACGGATAGCGCTGGTACAGTGTAATGTCGCGGTAGGCGATCTGGCGGGCAATGCCGCCATGATTCGCGATTACGCTGCGACGGCCCTGGCCGAGGGTGCCGATATCGTCGTTTTTCCGGAGATGTGCCTGTGCGGTTACCCGCCGGAGGATTTGCTCCTGCGTCCGCGTTTTCTTCAGGATACCCGGCAGGTTCTGGATCAACTGGCCGACGGCTGGGACGGGCCGGTTCTGATGGTCGGATTTGCCGAACAGCAGGATAAAAATATCTATAATTCGCTGGCCGTGATTCAAAACGGTAAAATCGCTGCAATTTATCGCAAAGTTCTTTTACCCAATTACGGTGTGTTTGACGAGAAACGTTATTTTACACCGGGCTATGAACCGGTGGTTTGTGAAGTCAACGGAATACGTCTGGCTTTGACCATCTGTGAAGATATCTGGAATCTCGACTGGCTGACGCGATTTCTGAAACCATGCCGCTTTGATGGAATTATCAACATTTCCGCGTCACCCTTTCATTCCGGAAAATCGAACCAGCGTCAGACTGTCGTCGGTCAATGTGCCGCCCATTTTCGAAAGCCGGTCTTCTACAGCAATCTCATCGGCGGACAGGATGAACTCGTATTCGACGGGCGAAGCTTGATTGCCGACCAAACCGGTACGGTTATCGCCTCCGGCAAGGCATTCGAAAGTGATATTCTCTATGCAGATATCAAATCACAAAATCAGTCTGCGATAGTGTCATTGCCAAAACCGGATGAATCTGTCCCGGTGAAAGAGGCACTGGATCCGGCTGCCGAAGTCTATCATGCCCTGGTGCTGGGTACGCGGGATTATGTCCGCAAAAACAGGTTCAGCAAGGTCATGATTGGCCTCAGCGGCGGCATCGACTCGGCCCTGACGGCCGTCATCGCTGCCGATGCGCTCGGTCCGGAAAATGTGCTTGGTATCACGATGCCGTCACGATTCAACAGTACCGATACCCAGGGCGATGCCCGAAAGCTGGCCGAGAACCTTGGCATTCAATTTTATAGTCTGCCCATCGAGAGCATTCTGAAAGAATTCAGCAGTGTGCTTTCCGCAGTGCCGGGCTGGAATGAAAAAGGACTTGCTTATGAGAATCTTCAGGCCCGCATTCGCGGCTGCCTGATGATGTCGCTGTCCAACCAGCTTGGCTATATGGTCCTGACTACCGGTAATAAAAGTGAAACCGCCGTCGGATATTGTACTCTGTATGGCGATACGGCAGGGGGCTTTGCCGTCATTAAAGATGTCCCCAAGACACTGGTCTATCAGCTCAGCGATCATGTCAACCGGATTGCACCGAAAGAACGGATTCCCCAGAGCACCATTGACCGCGTCCCCACCGCCGAACTCCGGGCCAATCAGAAAGACAGCGATTCGCTGCCGGAGTATGATATCCTCGATGTCATCCTGCAGGGCTATATCGAACGGGAAAAATCCCCCTCCGAACTGATCGCCGAAGGTTTTCCGCCGCGAACGGTAGAGCGGGTATTTCGTCTTGTGGATCTGGCCGAGTACAAGCGGCGCCAATGCCCCCCGGGTGTCAAGATCACCCCCCGGGCCTTTGGCAAAGACCGGCGAATGCCGATTACCAATCGATATAAACCGGATTTCTCCGGAAACGCATGAAGAATGAAGAACTTAGCATGAAGGACACTGGACAATGCCAAAACGTACAGACATCAAAAAAGTTTTGATTATCGGCTCCGGCCCGATAGTCATCGGTCAGGCTTGTGAATTCGATTATTCCGGCACACAGGCCTGTAAAGCACTGCGCAAACTCGGTTATCAAATTGTCCTGGTTAATTCCAATCCGGCGACCATTATGACCGACCCCGGTATGGCGGATGTGACTTATATCGAACCATTGAATGTGAAGTCGCTGGAAATGATTATAGCCAAAGAGCGCCCCGATGCCTTGCTGCCCAACCTCGGCGGTCAGACCGGTCTGAACCTGTCGTCGGACCTTGCCAAAAAAGGCATTCTTGAAAAATACGGCGTACAGATTATCGGCGTCAAGGAAGATGCCATCGAACGGGGCGAAGACCGTCAGATATTCAAAGACACGATGACTTCTCTGGGGATTGACACCCCGCGCAGTGAAATTGCCTACAATCTTGAAGATGCCGAACGCATCCTTGAGAAGATTGGCCTGCCCTGTGTCATTCGTCCGGCCTATACCATGGGCGGCACCGGCGGAGGCCTGGTCTATAATATTGAAGAATTCCGCACCATTGTCAGCCGCGGGTTGTCGGCCAGCCTGGTCGGCCAGGTCCTGATTGAAGAATCGGTCGAGGGCTGGGAAGAACTCGAACTGGAAGTGGTTCGCGATTCCAAAGGCCAGAAAATCACCGTCTGCTTTATCGAGAATATTGATGCGATGGGCGTTCACACGGGCGATTCATTCTGCGCGGCTCCCATGCTGACGATTGAAAAATCGCTTCAGGACAAACTTCAGCAGTATTCCTATGCCATCGTGGATGCCATCGGCGTTATCGGCGGCACCAATGTCCAGTTTGCCCACAATCCCAAAACCGGACGTGTGGTGGTTATTGAAATTAATCCCCGAACATCCCGCTCTTCGGCGCTGGCGTCCAAGGCAACAGGCTTTCCGATTGCGCTGGTTTCTTCACTGCTGGCCGGCGGTCTGACCCTCGACGAAATCCCCTATTGGCGGGATGGGACGCTCGAAAAATATACGCCATCCGGCGATTATGTTGTTATTAAATTTGCCCGCTGGGCCTTTGAAAAATTCCGCGGCATCAAGGACCAGCTCGGCACTCAGATGCGCGCCGTCGGGGAAGTCATGAGTATCGGCAAAAATTATAAAGAAGCCCTGCAAAAAGCCATCCGTTCTCTCGAAAGTGGTCGGCACGGGCTGGGCTTTGCCAAAGATTTCAACAAAAAATCGCTCGATGAGCTGATGAATATGCTTGTGTATCCCACCAGTGAACGGCAGTTCATCATGTATGAAGCCCTCCGCAAGGGGGTAACGGTGGAAGCCCTTCAAGCCAAGACCTATATCAAGGCCTGGTTTATCCAGCAGATGAAAGAACTGGTCGAATTGGAAGAGCAGATTCTGCAATACAAGGGCAAAACGCTGCCCGATGCACTGCTTAAACAGGCCAAGAAAGATGGATTTGCTGATAAATATCTCGCCAAACTGCTGGGTATTCCGGAAAAGGATATATTCCAGAAACGCAAGGCCATCGGCGTCATGGAAGCCTGGGAGCCGGTCCCGGTCAGCGGTGTGGAAAACGCAGCCTATTATTATTCGACCTATAATGCCCCCGACAAAGTTGCCGTCAGCAATCGCAAGAAAATTATGGTTCTCGGCGGCGGCCCCAACCGCATCGGCCAGGGCATCGAGTTCGACTATTGCTGCTGCCATGC
>DLFY01000047.1:2237-8274 GCA_002482415.1 Phycisphaerales bacterium UBA7708 | reverse complement strand
CAATGCCCCCAGCCCAAACGTCGCCGCCACCGCAAGCGCGCAGACCCACAGCCCGGCCGTTCTGCCGCGACGGGAAAACAATACCCCCGTCCACAGCCCGCCAAAGGCTATCGCTGCGACCCCCACCGTTTCCATCCATAAATTCTGCAAAAGTTTCTCCCGAATCATCAGGGGCACATCATGTCCCCTATATAAAGTATATCATATCAAAACCCGCATTTTTGAACAATCATAATCGATTCTGTCAACAATCCAAAATCCCAAAACCACACCACCTACCCTGAAAACCCAATCATTCTCGGACCTTAGCCGCCAAAAAGACATCCCAGTCGATTTACAGCATAGTACTTCGAGACTGTCCCGCCCCACCATCGCCCCGCAAACGCCCCCAGGTCTGAATAATCATTTTCCCACGTCGTATACATCACGCCGTCGATGTTTGCACTATCCCCCATCGCCTTGTTCCACATCGCATAATCGCCGGCACAAAGCAACTTATTGGGCTTCACTTGCGTTTATTCGCCTGGCGGAACTGCCGCGGGGTCATCCCCGTCACCTGCTTGAACGTCCGCGTAAAATAACTCTGGTTATTATACCCCACCTCGAAACACACCTGCGTACAGTTCATCTCCGTCTTAAGCATCAATCGCTTGGCCGCGTTGATGCGCACATTCGTCAGAAAATCAATCAGCGTAATCCCCACCTCCTCGCGAAACAGATGCGCCAGCCGCGACACACTCAGATGCGACTCGTGCGCAATATCGGCCAGCGTAATCGGTCGGTTATAATTCGCCTCCATAAACTCCATCGCCGGCCGCAACTGGCTCATCTTCCGCGCATCCTGGCAGGCATACACGCTTTCGATAAAATCATCCAGCGCCCGGCTGATCCACGCGCACAAATCATCCTGCGTATGAATCGACAGCACCTTGTTGATATAGTCCAGGTTCTTATTGAGCAACACGTTGATATCCACCCCGCCCTGGGCCGCCGCCCGGCTCAGCACACTGAGCAATTCCACCAGCCGCGCCTTGAGCACATTCATATCTCCCGGGCTGTGAAACAGAATCATCCCCAATAGATTATTCAAAATCTCCCGCGCCCCCGTGCGGTCCCCGATTTTCACCTTGGCAATCAACTCCCGCTCCGCCTCGTATGGATACGGCTCTTCTGCCCCCACCCGCTTGGTCTCATGAATTACCTCGCTGATGCTGGCCTGCTGCTGGGTCTTCTGCCGCCGCCACTGCACCACGCACGGGTCCAGCTCCGCCGTCTGATACAGCAGCACATACAAAAACTCCGCCGCCTCGTGAATCTTCCGCGCCGAAACCACCTGCAACTGGTCGGCCGCATCTTTCAAATCAAAAAAATCATACCGTAGCCCCCGCAGCCGCTTCTTCAATTCTGTCCCAAACAATTCATCGGGCCTCTCCCACAGGCACTTGCCGAAGAACATTCCCCCCAGCGGCGTCTCCCCATCCATAATCGGCACACACACCAGCACAATCCCCGCATGACACAAACTGATATAAGGCTGCCCCGTCTCTAAGGCGATATTCATACTCCGCAATCGGTCCTGCCGGCAGCGCGCCGCCCCAATCCGCGAATTGCGAATCAGCTTGCAATAATAAGGATTGCACGGCAGCGTACACAGTCCCAAAACCTCCTTGCCGTCCAGACCGGTGCATTCCAGCGGCAAATGATAATTGGCTGTAAACGAAGTCTGTATCTTTTTGAACTGCTCTTTGGTCAACTGGTCTTTTAATTCCAGTTTGGTCGATATCGTTTCCTGCATAAACCCATTTATCTCCTCTATTTTTCGGAATTTCCGAATAGCAATATATTATTATAGTAATTCACAAAGAATTATACAAGCCAAAAAAAAGGCCGACCCACAGGCCGGCCTCAAAGCTCCTTCCCGGGTTTTTTATTGACTGGGTCCTGCCGGAACGACCGACAAGGATTTGTCGTATTTCATTCCATAGCAATAGGTTACAATCGTCGCCTTGGGCCCGAATGTCCCGCCGTCAAGCTGCAAATCCCACCGCAGAATCCCCTTGTTTTTCTCCGTCCGAAGATATTCGGCATCCTCCGATAGCGGATGAGACACGTTTTTAAGCTCGATGGACAGCGACGCATTTTCCGTCCAGGGCACCCGATCCAGCAGGCGAACCGCCACCGGCCCGGCCTTGTAATTGCTCAGTGCAATCCGGTAATGCTGCTCGTTGTACCGGCTGCCCAACTGTGTCTCGATCTTTTTGTCCACAAACTCGCGGACCACCTGAATCTGCGAATCGATCCCGAAGCCCGCCGTAAACGTCTGCCCGCTGGTCACCAGCTTCATATCGCTGCGGCCCACAAATTCGCCATTGCGGAACATCGACGCCGGCCCCGGCAGCAGAATCGTCTGGCCGGTATTGGTAATCTCGCCCTGCAGATACACATAATCCGTCAGCAGCGGACTGGCCACAAACACATACTGCCCCGGACACTCAAACGATGCGATATTTAAAATCTGCTGCTCGGTCCGGCTCGGCAGCGACAGCTTGCCCTTCAAAGCATACATCACGCTCACCCCTTCGCTCCGCGCCACCACCGCTGCACGCTTCTGCATCTGTTCCATCTGACGCCTGTCGGCCTCCAGCTCGATCATCTGGTTGCTGATGGCAATCTGGTTCAATTCCCGCGCCGCCTTAATGCCTTTGCCGATATTCTCACGCTTGCTGCGAATCAGTGAATCAAAGTACTGCCCCTGATCCGCAAAACCCGGCATCCCCATCCCTCCCGCCTGAGGCACCGGCTGCTGTGCCACCTGCTGCTGCATCATCATCGCCTCACCCGACCCGAGCGTCACCATCATCGGCTCCAGCGACGGCGCCGTTGAAATCATCATCGGCTCAGCCGTACTCAGCGCCAGCGTTGTATTGCCCCAGTCTTCCCCGCTGGACTGCTGCACCAGCGCATTGTACTCAACCCCCGCCGCCTTCTGCTCCGGCATCGCCCGCAGATTATACTGCGGCTGCCAGTTGGCATCCCGCACCAGGTAGCTCAGCGAAATCGAAGCCTTCCCCTGATCCGCCCGGGCAATATACACCAGCGCCTGCCGATTGACCCGCTGCTGTTCCTGCGACAGGTCCTGAAGTTTTTTCTCCTGCTCGACCAGCAGCTTTTCCAGGTCCTGCTTTTCCGTCTCCAGCCGTACAGCCTCCTGATGCAGTTCAACACACTTCTTTTCGAGATAGCCGGTCAGCTTCTCAAATGATTCCACATTCAGTGCCCCGGCGTTCAGGTCTTTATTGGTTGAATCAATACTGAGTTTCCACTGGCCTGTAAATTTCCCCAGCCGATCTTCCATGTTGTCGCGGCTTCGCTGGGCGATATAAATATTCCGCCGGGTCTGCTCCATCTGTTCCTTCAACTGCACGACCTGTTCGCGCGTGTCTTCCTTGCTGATTTTCTCCCGATATCGCACGCTCAATACCGACACCGTCCCATCGGACTGCGCATACAGACTTTCCGGCAGTATCTTTTCCGGAAGATTTTCCAGCAGAAGCTCCATATCGCCGCCGCCGGAGGGTATCTCAAGCGTCCGGGTCACCAGCGCCTGTCCCCGGTACACAATCACCGACGTAATCGGCCCGCTGACCCCGACCGGCTCAGCCATCCCCACCCCCGCCAACATCCCCAGCATCACAATCCACATTACATGTCTCATCGTATTCTCCTTGTAAATGGGTTACTCATCCGTTCATTTTCCAATAGAATTCTATGCCGCAGGCATTCCATTAAACTCAATTGAAAATTTAAAATTGAAAATTTAAAATTTTGGGTATCATCCCCAAAAATAATGCCACTTATATTCCAGCGTCGTCGTCTTTCCCGGTTCCAGCTCCACCGTCCAGTTGCCCTGCCCGACAGTGTTAAACCGATACCACCACCACGGCCAGCTGCACCAGTTCCACCACACCGGCTGACCGTCCTCAAACGCATACTCGTCATAGCCGTTGCCCAACTGCCGGACCACCGCATCGTGACTGCCTTCATCCATACTGCCCAGCACCGACCGCCGGACCTCCAGCGTCACCGGCTTGTCACTGAAGTTGGTCAGCTCAATCGTGCCCCGCATATCGATTTTGGAAAAGGAATGGCCGTTCCAGTTTACTGCATTAGGCGTCTGGTTGGTCTGCTCATTGGAGCTTTTCACACCAATATTAACCGCCGTCGTCAGCTCCAGGTCGCCCTTATTGCCGATGGCCGTATAGGTCATCATTCCCTGCGCCAGCACACGCCCCTCCTTCAGAATCGTCGCCGGCGCCGTCGTCAATGGATATTCCGAATCATTTTTCAGCCGGATTTTATGAACGGCATGGGGCGCGTGAAACAGCTTAGCCAGCATCAACTGCTGGTCATTATTGAAATTCTGCCGCATCTCCAGCGGCGGCGCAAACGAGATATCCACCCTGTACACATCCTCGTAGGACAGCGTAAACTCCGCCAGCGGCATTACAAGTCGCTGTCCCTTCTTCAGCGTAATATGGTCCACCGTAAACACAAACAGGTCTTCGGTTTTTTCCGTGCCCTCCAGTTCCGGCCCCAGATTCAATTGTTCTCCCGAAGGCGAAGGCTCAGAACGCGATTCGTAGGGATACATCGCCTGCTGACTCATNNGGAAAACGAATAGGCCGTCCTGTTGTCGGAGCGGAAATGTCCCGACAGCGACGCCACGGCCTCCTGAAACGAAATCGGATCCACCACCTCTTTGAACGCAAACGTGGGCACCCCAATCACCAGGTGCGTTTTGACATCATTCAAATCGGCAAGCTCATTGATAATGCAGGCCTGAAGTTTAAGCACCGCCTTGCCGCTGCCGTCAATATCCACACGATAGCTCGGAATCCATCGAATCCCCCGCTGCACATAAGCCATCCCCACCGCAGCCCTCGATTCAGGCTCCCGGCCTTTCCAGTCCAATTGCAGCGTCAGAGTGTCTTTTTTCTGCTTGCGGCGGACCGTATCGTTCACCTCATCCAGAAACGTCACCGTCTGAATCTGGTTAATCGGCAGCGCCCGGATGCCTTCGGCCGCTTTGAGCAGCACAATCGGATTCTGCGGCACAACCGGCTGCGGCGCATAATAAGCATTGCCGTATCGCGCAGCAGCAGACGACGGAGCTTCCTCTGCCGCCGCCTGTTCAAGGATACGCAGAATCGTCGCCTGATAGCTTTCATTTTTATTGACTTCTTTAATCAGCACCGATTTGCCGACATTGCCCTTGACCAGATCTTCAAGACTGGCACTGGTCTTTTCAACATCCAGGTCCTGCCGGCTGGACATCACGCTCGTCAACGCTGCGCCCGGCTGCACACTGTATGCCCAGAATGTCCCCATCACCGGATTGGGCAGCGTATCCAGCAGCACATTGCCCCTGCTGTCGGTCGCCATCTGCCCTTCATGCAGCACATACGCGTGCCCATCCTTGAAAATCGTCACCTCCTTCACCGGCAGCTTATCATACACCGCCCGCTCCGCCTCCGCCCCAATCCCCACCCCTAACAGCAGCCCCACCAGCATCAGCACCCCACCCAAACCATATCTTCCACACATCTTCATTTATGCTTCTCCTTAACAATCACACATCATTTCAGATATTCAAGCAAAGCCATTCCAAAACCTGTTCTTTTTAATNNTTGATATTTGATTTTTTATTTTAACTCACATCCCCTTCCCCTGCTCCAACCCCCACATCGCATCCCGAAGAATAAATCTTCGACTTGCCTGATGCAAATCCGTTCCTTGGGGCACTGAAATCCCTTGTACCAACAAGCCCTTGGGCTCCGGCACAAAGACAGGCAAATCATTGCGTTCTTCCAACACGCCAACCGCCTGAACCTTCCTGCCAGAAACGGCTTTGGGCCAATCACTCAGCTTATCAATCCATACCCCAAAGCCATTGCATTGGATCAGCGTCCCAATTTTACGCGACTCCGCAACGCCTTCCACTCTCACCTGGCTGCCGACAAACGCACAAAGAGAATCC
>DLFY01000047.1:0-2216 GCA_002482415.1 Phycisphaerales bacterium UBA7708 | reverse complement strand
CCCGCCGAAGGCATCTCTTGCCATCCCAGCCCTTCTTTATATTGATACCAGACTGTGTCGGATTGGCATGCTTGCCGTTCTGCATCCTGCACACGCTGCGTTCTCAAAGGCGGCCACAGCAGAACAACACCAATCCCCACCACCAAAACCAAACTAATCCACATCCATTTCATATCCGTCCAACACCACTTCACTTCAGATTTTCAAGCAAAGCCGTTCCAAAACCTGTTCTTTTTAATTTTTACCTTGTCATTTTGATTTTTTATTTTTCTTTTTATGTTTTGTTTAGAATTTCGAATTTACGATTTAGAATTTCCCCCCATTATCTCTGCGACTGCCTCGCCGACTGTCCCTCGACCATCTGCTTGCGGCTGCGGTTCCAGTTGGCCTCATCAAGCTGCTCGGCCTGCACTGCATTTTCGGTCGCATACCCATCCAAAGCCGGCCTGTCATAATCCTTCGCTGCTTTCTGCAGATACGCCGCATTCATCCCAAGCATCTTCTTGGCCTCGTCCGTCTTGCCCGCATCCCGCATCTGCATCGCCAGCTTGTTCCGCTCGACGGCCAGCATCTCCACCACATCCGCCATCACCCGCTTATTGATGCTGCGTTCCGCCTCGGCATTCGATTCGCAGAATCGCACATCCGCCGAGCCGGTAATCTTCTGCGTGGTATTGGTATTCATATCCAGATAAGCCGCGCGAACCATGCCCGCCTCGCGCACCCTGCCCGCCGCATGAGCCGGAATCTCCACCTCCACAAGGATAAACTTCTCATGGTCGGCATAGATATTCTGAATGTCCAGGTACACCGTCCGGCCGTCAATCCGTCCTTCGCGTCCCAGAATCCGCACCGGACGCATCCCCTCGCCGCAGATAATCTCAATCTGGGCTTTCTGCGCCACCACCGACATCGACCGCGACAAATCCTGCTCGAATATCTCCGCCAGTTGCGACGCCCGTTCCACAAAATAATGTCCGCCGTCACTGACATACGCCAGCTGGCTCATCAGGTCTTCGTTGTACCCCAGCCCCAGCCCGATGGTCGTTATCGAAATCCCTTTCTCGGCCAGCCGGCTGCCGAGCCGGCCGACTTCCTCGGTGCTCGATGGCCCGACATTGGCCAGCCCGTCACTGAGCAGCATCATCCGGTTGACCTTCTCTTTGGACAGAAACTTCTGCAGCTCCTTGCCCCCTTTTTCCACACCCGCATGCAGCGCCGTGGACCCGCCGGCGTTAAGCTGCCGGATTTTCTCGCGGACATAATCCTTGTCCGTCAGCCGCGTTGCCGGCACCAGCACCTCGACGCTGTTATCATACGCCACCACCGACAGAATATCATCGCTGTTCAGACGCTCCAGTGCCAGCAGGGCCGCCTCTTTGGCCTTGTCCATCTTGCGGTCGGACGACATCGACCCGGATTTATCAATCACAATCGCCAGGTTGATCGGCTCACGGCAGCGGCACGTGTGATACATCGGGCAGCCCTTAAGCCCCACACGCAGGTACACCGTCTGCATCTGGCCAGCCGCCAGCATCGACTGATTCACCTCCGCCGTCAGCGTGACAGCCTGCACCGTTTCTGCCAGTCCCGCCGCCCCGCACAGCAGCACCATCGCCGCCGCAATCATCACTCTGCTTTTCGTTTCCATAATCATTCCCCTTTCTTGAATTTTATAGTGATCCAACATGATTTCCTCTTTCACACCCTCCCACCCTTGAAACAATCCTGCATTCTTATTCACTTGTTGACACGTTCTGCATACTTGTATATCTGTATACTTGCATACCTAATAATTTGTATTCCTGTATCCATGTATCCTTGTATCCCTGTATTCTTGTATTCTTGTATTCTTGATTTTTCACATTTATCTTACACATAAATTATACGGCTGACGCCCGAAAAGTGGATGTAAAGAGTCTGTAAAAAGAATCGCCCATGTTTTACACATAATTTACAATAGCCAAAGGGGGAGATAGACTATAATATATAGAGCAAGTGAACCTTTGCCGAAAACAAGAGTATCCGGTTTAAGACAGCAAAAACGATGGAAAATCAAAAACACATACTGGTCATCGAAGACGAAGAAAAAATCCGCGTCGGGCTTAAAGACTTTCTCGAGTTTCACGGCTTTGCCGTCGATATCGCCGAAGACGGCCTGACCGCCAATCGCATCGCCTCCCAGCGGCGCTTCGACCTGATCCTGCTGGACCTGA
>DLFY01000217.1 GCA_002482415.1 Phycisphaerales bacterium UBA7708 | reverse complement strand
TCTGAGCCATGGCCGTCGCACCACACCCAGCATACGCTCGTCCGCTCGGCCCGCCGGCAGCAGTCGGACAATAATAGTTGTAGGGATTGTTCTGATTCCATGAGGTCGTCAGGAGCACTGTATTGCTGCCGGCCGCCTGGATGGTGTTGGGGTCTTCTGTCTCAAGCAGGGTACTCCACTGCTGATGAAATTCCGTCTCCTGTCCCGGCATCTGCCCCAGCCAGGCCAGGTCTTCCTGCATCTCCAGTTCAATTACCGCCTGAAATTCCGGCGGCAGTTGGTCAAACGAACTGTCCTCGCTGTAAAGCTTCACCGGCGGCACCTGGTCGTCCGCTGCCATCAGGATGTACCCCTGCGGCTCCAGATGCACCACATAACCCAGCGTACGATTGTTCTTCTGCAAAGGGGCCAGACTGCGTACCTGTTTTTCTGACCTTGGGACACCAGCGGAAACGGCATGGGAAGGTTTGTTGGAATGATGGCGCAATGCGGCAAACGTCTTGCCCGCCCGACCGGCCTGCTCAAGCGATATGAGTGCAGCACCCGCGGTCAGATGAAGAAAGAATAAAAAGACCCCCACAGCGACGAATAACTGCCTTTGCATTACCGCGTCCTATAAAAACGCAAAAAATAGCCATAATGATTCCATATAAGTAAGGCAAATTATACATTTTAACACTTTATTTGTCAAGAAAACTCGACCCATCGGATAGGACATGGCTTTTCAGGCCTTGCTTCATAAGGATTTCATGGTTTTTACAGTTTATTTTTTCGCCCGGTTTAGGTATGGTAATCGCAAAGAGTATTTGTAGATAAACTGTATTCGGTTTCTAAAAATACAAAAGAAAGGGACACTCATGACAAAACACATCCGAATTATGCCCTGTCTGGACATGCAGAATGGCCGCGTCGTAAAAGGGGTTCACTTTGTGGATATTCGCGATGCCGGCGATCCGGTGGAGTGTGCCATTGCCTACTGTCGGGCGGGTGCTGATGAGCTGGCCCTTCTGGATATCACGGCCACCGTGGAAAAACGCAAGACCATGCTGGATGTCGTCAAACGGGTGTCCCAGGCGACGACCGTGCCCTTTACCGTAGGCGGCGGAATCTCCGATGTGGCCACGGCAGCAGCAGTGCTGGATGCGGGTGCGGATAAAATCTCGACCAGCAGCGCCGCGTTCCGCAAACCCGGGGTCATCGCCGAGATGGTCCGGGAATTCGGCCCCCAGAAAATCACGGTGGCCATCGATGTGGACCAGAATCCCGTCTTGCCATCCGGATATGAAGTCTTTATCGACGGCGGACGCACCGCGACCGGATACGATGCCCTCGAATGGGCCAAGCGGGTGGATGGCTATGGCGTCCCGGTGATTCTGCCCACCAGTAAAGCCGGCGACGGAGCCAAAACCGGCTACGACCTTCCCATCATTCGAAAAATGGCCAGTGCGACCTCAGCCGAAATTGTCGCCTCCGGCGGTGCCGGCAAGCTCGAGCATTTCTATGATGCCGTCCAGGCCGGGGCCACAATCCTGCTGGCTGCGTCGGTCTTTCACTTCAAGACCATCACCATCCCCGACCTGAAATCCTACCTCCGCGACAAAGGTGTCTCCGTGACCAGCTAAGGCAGGATAAAGCGTTGCATAGATGATTTATACTGATCCTGAATGAAATTGTCCGCCCCAGGCGCGGCTACATACCGTTTGAATGTATCCTGTGGCCATCCTCGCGGCAAAANNGCAAAATGATACTTGTTAAGTATGATTTACATCATCTTCAAAATCGATGTGGTTTTCCTGACACCACTCGATGGCGATGTCTTTATAGGCACTGTCACGATAGGCAAACCACTGTTTTTCTATGCCGTATTCATAAACGGCGTCTTTGAATCGCCTGAAAGCATGCTTGCCTTTGAGTGCATAGGATAGGGCATTGAAAATCGTGACATCCTCAATGGTACTGACAAAGGATTCCATCATCTCATATTCATGAATATCCCACTGGGTGGGCAACTGCAGATAGTCGGTGTTGCTGTTATCGAGAATCTTTTTGGCGATTTCGATATTGTCTATCTGCCAGTCTGGGGAATCTTCGTCAGCATCATCGTCCTCTGCGGCGTTCAGGTCTTCCTCTGAGATGCTGACGACAAGACCTGTGGCACGTTCCAGGTAAGATCCGGATCGTTCGTTCTGAAATTCCAGGCCGGTTATAATTTCACTCAGCTTGACTTTCATTGTCGTCTTTGATTCTTCGAAAATACACGTGATGTTTGCTTTTAAACTTCTTCTTCAAAATAATCATGGTCCACTTTTTTTACTTCATAAACCTTTGAAAGGGAGACTCCCACATTATGCTCAATCATCAACTTTGTTAGAGTGTCTCCACCAATCAGAATAATCTTGCTGTCAATGGCGTTGGCATAATCTATGGCTTCTTTTGAAAAACGAGACGTAGTAATATAAATGCCTTTCTTTGCTCTCTTGCCCTGTAAAGCTCCGGCAAACTTTTGGATTTCCGGCCTGCCGATGTTGTTGCTGTCCCATCGCTTTGCCTGGATGTAAATGATGTCTAAGCCAAGTCTGTCTTCTTTAATGATACCATCAATCCCCTCGTCACCGGCTTGTCCAATAGCCTGTCCGGCGTCTTTTCGAGAGCCGCCATATCCCATTTTGAGAAGTAAATCCACGACTAATTTTTCAAAAAAAGCGGGCGTTGAGGCCTTTACTGTATCGAGCAGTTCACTGCCCAAGGATTCATTAATTTCTTCAAATGCGTCTTCGATCGTTTCTTCTGGATTTTTCTCATTGTTTTGAAGAGATGGGTTCTCTGAGGCATGTTCTGTTTTTGAATTCTTTTGGTTCTTGAACTCGATAAATTCAGGATATTGCTGGAGAAATGCAAGGTCAATTTCAACGGGATTGGTTTGAAGCACCTGCAAACCTCTGTCGGTAATTCTGAATATACCTCTCCGAGGGGAAATAATCAGTTTGCTTTTTTTAAGATAGGTTCTTGCCCAGCCGATTCTGTTATTCACGACGCTTTGTAAGCCGCTTGGAAGTTTAATTTTTTTCTCTTCTTCAGTAAGATTAAACTGTTCAGGCAAAATACGGTTTGCTTCTTGGATAGAATGCTCCTTGCCGTCTGCTAAAAGCTTAAGAAATGGCAGCATAAACTGCTGATAATCGGGTATTGGCATAATTAAATCTCCTTACATTTTATTAATAGTATAGCTACTGATGATAACAAGTCAAGATGAATGGTCTGTATTTTGCAGAAATAGGGCAAGGAATTTTATTTCAATCATCCATCATCCATCGTCAATCATCAATCCTTCATATAGTAGCTCAACTGCGGCGGGTAGAAGTAACCCATCGAGACCATCGCCACATCGTTGCGATAGATGGGATCCTGCATCAGGGTCACACGGCGATTTTTGGCAGGGATCGTCGTGGTATAAATTCGCAGTTCGCCTTCGACGACGGTAATCATCTCCTCCCGCCAGTCGCCTATGCAATCGGCCACGGCCAGTATTTGTCCTGCGTAATCCGCAACACTGTCGCCCTTGTAATGCTGAATGCGTCCGCGCCCGGCCAGCAGTTTTGTTGTGCCCTCGGCCCAATACAACGTAATCGCCGACCCGCCGGCCAGCGGCTCTTCCGACAGCAGCGTGCCGTCCATGCCGTACAGATAATGCTTCTGGATTTCCTTTTCGCGGGCGTAAAATTCCATTCCCGGATTGGACGGGTCATAATCGCCGAACACCCCCTGCGAATGCACATGCGTCGTCGGTTCCTGCCGCCCCCAGAGGATCTCGCCCGTGCGTGCATCGGCCAGGCAGATGCCGTTTTTCTTTTGGGCCGGCTCAATGCCGTACATAATCTCCAGCCCCGGCCGGTCGGGCAGGATATCGGTCACATAACAGGCGTCCGGATGCCCCAGCCGCGTATTCCACAGGCATTTGCTGGTGTCGTCCAGCACCGCCGAGCCGAGGATGATTTCATCCCTGCCGTCATTATCAATATCAGCCGCGTGCATCCCATGCATGCCCTGACCGCGGACGGGCGGAGTTTCGTTATCGCCGTTCCAGCTCCAGACCGGCTGGAGTTTCTTGCCGTCCAGATTATAGGCATCCACGCGCATCGTGGTGTAGGTCCCGCGGCACACCAGCAGACTGGGCCGCTTGCCGTCCAGATACGCCATCCCCATCAAATGCCGCGAAGCACGATTGTTTTTGGCGTCGCCCCAATCCTGCATCGTGCCGCGGGCGGGCCAGTCCACGCGGTCCATCTCCTTGCCGGTCGTCCCGTCCAGAATCGAGCAATACTCCGGCCCCGAACAAACCCGGCCCGCCAGTTCGCCTTCCTTTTCACGATAATCCGGCTCCAGCGGGGAGGTCTTGAGTGCGACTTCCGCCTTGCCGTCACCATCGAAATCATACACCATCATCGGCGACCACCAGATGCCCTGTTCGATATTCCAGCCCAGATCCTTCCGCCACAAAAACGTGCCGTCGTGCAGATACGCCTCAACTTTCCAGGTATCGGTGCTGGGCTGCCAGACCCCGGGGTCGCTCGTCTGCCGAGGCTGCTTGATGACGTAATCATACTGCCCATCGCCATTCAGGTCGGCGATGGCGACTTTGTTGCACACGTATTTGCCCTGCAATGGAATAGCGATGTAAGGTTTGACTGATGCGTTGGCGGGTAGGGCGGTTTTGCCGCCGGGTGCTTGTTCTTTGCCGTCGATGACCGGGCAGATCCACCAGCGATTGGCCTTGTCCATCGGAGCGGTGGTGTCGAGAAAATCCGTCGTCCGGGTCAGCGGCTCGGGATTGAGTTTGACCGGCTGGGCATCTTCGGTTTGGCGATAGAGATTGAAGGCAACACCCGCCGGGTCGGTGTTCAACAGCCGCCATCCAAGATACACCTTGCCCTCCCCCGCAACCACCGCCACCATGCCGCGGTCAAGCTGTTCTGTCTGCCGCTGTGCCCACAGCGTACCGCACATGCCCGCCAGTACTGTCATGATTCCAAAGACAAGAACCTTATTCCGAATAGCCATCGTTCACCTCACAAGCAAATTCCGGTTTCCTGTGTCAAGCCTCGGTGCAGCCGCATTCCATCACAGAACCACCGGCCTATTGTATCAGGACGAATACTTTCTGCGAGCAGTTACATCACCAAATTCGGAAGGAATTTATGCTTTTCATTTCATGTCGATTTCTGGTACAACAGGGATGCAGCAATAGGCCGGCAGGGTGGTTCAGAAGGTATTTCACCAGAACGACAGGTGCGAAAGGACAGGTATGCAAAAGCTATTGTTGTGTCCCCGGACGGAGATTTGTTTTGTCTATTCCCTGTATGTCGAGCGGACCCGCGATGAAAGCGTGGGGATTATTGAAATGGAAAGCATCGAAAACCGGGATTTCTATAGCTGTAAAGCCCTGAATGTCGTACTGGAACTGGCCCAGAAACATCAGCTTCCCCCGGAGACCGCCGCACGACTGCAGGGGATTATCGATTGCCTGCTGACCAACCAGGCCAACCGCGCCGTCGAAAAACGCCGTTCGGACTTTTAATCCTGCCAGATTGAAACACCCTAATTCACAGATTAATACTACCTGAAACAGGCAATACAATATCCATTATAAAATTGCAATAAATATAAAAATATTTGCAACTTTTCCTCTCGATCCGACATATATATAGGCTGGG
>DLFY01000112.1 GCA_002482415.1 Phycisphaerales bacterium UBA7708 | reverse complement strand
GCCGGAAGCGAGTTTCATGGGGCAATCCGGATGATCCCAGGACGTTCGGATGAGCTGATGGATGTGGGTGGAGGTAAGATCAGACGAGCCAGAAAAATAGTACTGCAGCTGTGCGAGCTGGTCCTGTTGCGATAGCGTTAGTTGCTTGTTATCATCATAGTTTACCATAGGTTTTCTCCCGACAATTGGGGACGGATTATACCGGAAAAAACGAAAAAAGAAAAGGGGTTGGCGATTTGCTTTGGGGTGAGCAAATCGCCCTGGTAAAAAAGGGGATGTTCGGAGGATGGAAAATGGACGCTGCGACACGGTTACTGCCGTTAGTAAAGCTGGAAGGCATCGAGTATGCCGTCGATATTGAGTACAGGCGGATTATACCGCTGAAAAAACCGGGTTGTGCGATTGATATGCATTCCCGGGAGGGTAGAAGGCTGGTTTTGGAGATGCAGGGGGTGCGGTGGCAGGCGTTTGTGGTTGAACCGACAAGGGAGCAGTTGCTGGAGGTTTAAATCCAGGATGTCTGGGGCTGGGAAGGTCTTTTTGAAAAAGCCCGCGCAGACCCCTTATCGTAAAGCTTTCGGTCTTCGACCGGAAAGCTTTATCGAGGGGTCCGCTGGAGGGGCTTTTTCGTGACAGACAGATAAATTGGCCGGGTTGCTTAGGTTTGGGCAACCCGACCAAAAGGTGGGTTAAGTCCGGAGGTATGAACATGAAACAGGCAGTCGAATTCGAGGAATCAGCCGAGGTGGATGACGTTCCGGTCTCGGCAGGGTTGAAGGTCTTGCGGCCCAGCCGGTATGGAACAATCCAGGGGCTGGATGAGGAGGAATTGGCAGATCCCGATGAGCTGGAACGGATGGTCTGGCAGCAGGAGTTTGGGCCGATTTTAGCATTGACGCAGCGCGGCGACAAATACGGTTTCAGACTGAATCTGGACGAACAGGGTCGTGTTGATTTCGGGGCGTTTGCAACGGTGGATTTTGAGCGGACAAGGCGGTATTCCTTTGATAAGCTTCGCTATAAGGCCGACCGGTTGAAAGAGGAGTTACGGTTTACCCTGGCGGTCTTTGCGGTAGTCAATCACAGGATTGCCTCAAAGGCCAAATATAAGGTTCTCAAATACCTCAAGATGGGGTATCTGGAACTGGAGGATATCATGCATCCTGAGGTGCGGGAATTGGGACGATTATACCTGCGTGCTATCTGGCTCAGGCGGGAGATCGACAGGCTCAAGAAGGCCAGTTTTGCCAGGAAGATGAAGCGGCTGAAGCCGACATTAGAAGCCTGGGGGCTTTGGGATCGTTGAATCCAGGTTTGGATCAATTATGGAGGGGGGGCTGATTGATTTGATTTACAGGTTTATTAGGGGGGGGCTTTGAGGGGCTGGTTATTGGGGTTATAAGGCAGTTCAGGGAGCTTGTAGAGGGGCTTAGGTGCAGGAGAAGGCAAGAGGGGCGAGTGCCTTCGGCAGGCGACTTTCGCTTCGCTCCAGTCACCGAAGCGGGTCCGCTTCGCGTCCCCGCCGGACGACGGACGGAGAAGAAGGCTCCTCGCAAAGCTCGTCGCCACGAGAAAAAACGAAAAAAGAAGACTATATAGGACAACAAGTCAGACTATAAATGATCATGTCAGACTCTAAGACGGAGTGAGCGTGAGAAGTAACGATATAATAAGGAGTTAGATGTGAAAAGAAGGTCAGACTATCACGTTAAATAAGAGATAAGCGAGCCTGAGGGTGAGGGTGAAATACACGGATAAATATTACCCTGCTTAACATTTCCTGTCAGGCAGGCATTCCTGGCAGCTGTCGGCCAGCCAGCGTTCGATCTCCATGCCGGCTGCGATCGCTTCTTTCTGCTGGGAAGGGGCGTTGAGGATTTCTTTGGACAACCGGGCGACCTGGAGCCGGGCATCACGCTCAATTTGCCGCAGGATTTTATCTGTGATTTGTTTCATTCATTTCACCTCGAGATTTCCGGAAATAATCCGGACTTTATAAATCCTGCGCTTTGAGTAACCTCACTTTCCAGTGGGCACAAAAAGCATAACATTTATAAATACCAGCGTATTTACCACCTCAAAGGAGCTAATTGAGGTGGCACCATGAACGCAAATCCAACCCATTATTTCGATCTTTCGACAGCCGGTTATGTGCCCTATTTTTATGCCTCCGGCAGGGCCTTTCTGTACGCATTCGGCTCCCCCAAATCCGCTTCTTCAGCCTCAAGCCGTTATGATTTTACCTCGGATTTGATCCGCGACAATCCGCCAATCCATCATCCAACTGTCGAAGAGATTATCGCGCGGGGGTATTTTTCCATCCCCAAAGCCGAGCCGGAACTGACGCTGATCTCGGATAAAAAGGAGACTGCCGGGCTGGGGCTATCCGACATTATTGGTCAGATCCGAAAACGTTATGACATCTACCATCGCAATCTGTACGAACTGGACTGGTCTTCCTGCAACGCCTATAGCGCCATGCTGTCGATGGTCGCCAGCCGTGGGGGAGTCTGGTTCAACAGCCGTGAGGTCTATGGGCTGTCCAAACGTCAATTTGAGGTGGATTTACAGAAGCAGGAAGAACGGTTAGCCCTGTGGAGTGATATTTCCAAATTGAAACAATTGCTGCCTGAGCAGGCCCAGAATTACTTATCTGCCTATCGCAAGATGGCGATCTTGGAGGATACCGGAGGTGACAGTCTTTGATTTCCAGAACCGAGATCCTGTGCCGGCAATTAAAACCGGTCCTGGGTACCAAGATAGACCGCCTGTGGAAGGCCTATTTATCTGAATCCAACCTGCGAAACCGGGCCGATATCGAACAGACGTTAGAATTATTGGCGGCTAAACATCTGGGCAAGTCGTTTGAGCCGGATCGGTCACCTTTTCCGCCGCCGCCTAAAACCTTCTCACAGGCCGGTGATATTCAGCTAGGGATGGTGTCTTATGGGAATAAAGACTTATATCCTTTCTATCTGAAAAGCAGCCGTCTGAAAGAGCATATTATCGTCGCCGGCCGCAGCGGCAGCGGCAAGACCAATACGGTCTTTGTCCTGATGGAAGGGATGATGAATCATGGTATTAAAATCCTGGCCCTGGACTGGAAACGAGGTTATCGGGACCTGTTAAGTCGGCATAAGGATTTACAGATATTTACCATCGGAAGGAATGTGTCGCCGTTTCGATTTAATCCATTAATTCCGCCGACAGGATGTGAACCCAACCTGTGGATCAAGCTCATTGTCGATGTCATTGCCAATAGCTACCTGGGAGGTGAGGGAGTGATCAGTTTGTTGGTTGCTGGAATGGATCATCTGTATCGTCAGTATGGCATCTTTGACGGCCGGCCAACACGCTGGCCGACGATCTCAGACCTTCTGGCCTGGCTGCAAACCACCCGCCTTAAAGGCAGGGCTGCTCTCTGGCAGGCCTCCGCCGAGCGAATCCTTCTTGCCATGAGTTACGGCGAATTCGGCGAGGTGCTTAATACCCAGGATAACAGCCACATTGCCCAGCTTTTGGATCACAATGTCATCCTCGAAATGGACGGCCTGTCGAGTGCCTCCGACAAGGTGATGTTCTCAGAAGCGCTGACATTATACCTGTATCGCTATCGCTTATCCCAGGGATCGAAAAAACATTTAACCAACATGATTATCCTCGAAGAAGCACATAATTTACTGCTTAAAAAAACCGACGATACCCGCGAATCCATTCTTGAGACGACTATCCGTATGATCCGTCAATACGGCCTGGGTTATGTCTTTGTCGACCAGTCCGCCTCATTGTTATCCAAAGTGGCTTTTGCCAATAGTTATGCCACCGTCGGACTGAGCCAGAAATTACGCAGCGATGTGATGACCATGGCCTCCAGTATGAACCTGACCGATGAACAAAAGGATGCTCTCAATACCTTGCCCATAGGGACTGCAGTAGTTCGTCTGGCGGATGAATATCCGGAGGCCTTTCTGGTTAAAATCCCCCGTTTTGAAATTGAAGAAGGCTGCGTGTCAGATAGCCAAATCCGGGAGCAGATGGCAGGGTATTACACCGATACCGCCTTGAATAAGGCTCCATTAATTATGACTCCGGTGATTTCACCGATTCCCGGCAACGATAAGATGAATCAAACACTATATCCCCGCCCACCATCCCCTGATGTATCAGAACTAAAGACAGCTTCTGATACAGAAAACCATCCGCCCAGAGATCATCTGAATCGAGAAGAAGTCCGATTTATCTGGGATATTGTCAATCAATCCCTTTCTACGACCGTCTCCCGATATCAGCGATTAAACCTGTCCCGCAGGAAGGGCAATGCCATCAAAGACTCACTTTTATCGGCCGGGATCATTGAGGCGGTTGTCCTGGCCACACGTTCCGGCCAAGTGGTATTATATCAATTGACCGACCAGGGCAGGCAGGCGGCGCTGGCCCATCAGATCGATCCCGGCCCTGTCCCGCGGGAAAGTCTGGAGCATCGCTGGTGGGTGTTTCAAGCCCGCCATTACTTCGAGAAAAAAGGATACGAAGTGACCCTCGAACATCCCATCCAGGGTAATGGAGCGGTGGATTTATTGGCTGTCCGCCCGGGCGAAACGATTGTCGTTGAAGTCGAGACCGGTAAATCCGACATCAAGGCCAATTTGAGTCATATTAAGCGATCTCAGTATGACAAGATGATCATGATTGCCACCTCGCCGGAGGCGGTGTCCGCCTGCCAAAAGGCAATCGATCAGGTCGGACATCATCCCGAATTACCTGCTGTGGAGCTCTTAACCTGGCTGGATATATCGTAAGAATATTATTGCATTACAGGTCTTAATGACGCTGAATTTGGTACTTTGGTGGCGCCACATTCCTAGTGCCTAACGACACGATCCGATCCAGGGAATATTTCGGGGTTTGAAGGACTTCCTGCCGGAGCCTGTGATAGAGTGCCTGCTGCCAGTTGGGTTGATCCAAGTCTTTTGGACCCAGAACCGTGGCGGGGATCCGGTTATAGCGATACGCGGCAATCCGGTCGGCAATGTCATCCTGATGTGCGTGGTAATCGATGACAGACATCCCGTACTGCGGCAGGGTGAAAGTGGGGTACCAGATTTCGTGCCTGTCTTCCTTCATGACCAGCATGGGGGACTGATAAAAGAAGGGAATTCCATAGCGATCCAGCAGCCCTCCGACCTGCTGTTCCTGCCGATTTTGATAGGGCGGCTCTGTTCCCAATACAGGGGCTTCACGAACTNNAGAACTTTTGGGGGATTCATGGTGTTTCACCTCGTTAATGGTTTTTTGTACTAAGGATAGTAATTTGGATTCGGTATGCGTGATGAGCTTGAAGATTCGGGTGTTGTGTATCTGGAGCGCTGTGGCCTTCTGGATACAGTCGTGCAGGCCCTGATAATTATCCTGTCGGGCATAATCCCGTGCGTTTTGGGTCAGCTGGCGGATCTGTTTTTCATTGGCTGTGACAACCCCTTCCAGGCGTTCCAGGCGGGTGTCGATGCCGACCATCTGTTCATAACGGGCCATCAGTCGTTCAGCGGCCTTTTTCCTGACGGCGACGGGCGCCTCTTTGAAGGCCTTTTGAGTCTCTTCCAGGCGGGCAACATGGCCGTTACGGATCTGGAAGGCCCTGGCACGGAGTTGAGCCATGCGCTGGGTCAAATACCCCTCTGCCGGCAGCATCTTTTGTAATTGCAGGACAATTCCCGACGAATCGGTATCAGGGGAAGGATGTTTGATCGACTTTTGGATACGACGGAGATTTTTGGTGAGATTGCCGGATAAGTGACGATCCCGAAACAGTTCTGTAAAATCACGGGGCCTTTCCTGAGATAGGGCGGGAATGGATGGGAACTTTCCCGATGGGTGATGATGGGATACAAAGGCCAGAACACCCAGGATTAACGAGACGATGGTGATTGTTTGCATGATCTGAGGATTGACCGGCAGCATGACTTCCAGGATCTGGGCGACGAGGATACACGCCCCGAGTGTAATCCCAGCTCCAGCCCAGGAGCCGCCGATTTGCTTCACGGATTGATACAGGATAAATCCCAGAACCAGCACTGCAAATCCGACGGCAATTGGTCCCAGGTTCCGAATCGACAGCTCGTTGGCCTGCTCCCACCAGACCAGCCCTGCAGCCAGCGCAAAGCCCAGGGCGGCGGAGGCAGCGACAGCAGGTCGTTTCTGCTGAAACTGTCTGCCGAGGACGGCAAAACTCAGTGACGTAAATAATGCAAAGCCCAGAATAAAATCAGGTAGTAATGTTCCCAATAAATCGGAAATGGCCGGAGGCAGCAGATCAATACTCATGGCTGTGAAAATAGATGCACTGCTTTTTATAGTTTACGGTTTTGACGATGTTGTTTTTTGGCAGTGGTAAGAAAGTATTAAATAGTTGTGCGGTTAATGAGTGGTGCGGAGTTAATGCGTACCATGGATATTGAAGCCTATCTGCAGCAGCAGCGCAATCAGCTGGATCAGTCCCGGCAGGTCAGGGATTTTACGGTGTTTGACTATAATTATATCCCGTCCAGACCCCTGATGCGGCAGGAGTGCAAGCCCATTATTGACGCCTTGCTGCGGTTTTCGGTCAGCGGGATTCCCACCCATCTGGCCATCATCGGCAGCCGGGGCTGCGGAAAGACCCTGACGATGCAGTATCTGCGCCAGGTGATATCCCGGCAGACCGACCTGGAGATGGTCTATGTCAACTGCCGCCATTACAATACCAGCTTCAAGATATTCTCCCAGCTTTTGACCCATGAAAATGTCGCCGGGGCCAGTTTAGTCGGCTTATATGAGCGATTCCTCCTGAAATTTACCAAAAAGACGGTCCTGGTCCTGGATGAGATCAACCTGATGAGTCCCAAGGACAAGGATAAGGAGATACTGTATTTCCTGAGCCGCAGTGAAAAACCGTATATGATCGTCATGCTGTCCAATACGCCCCATGTACTCAAACAGCTGGATGCGGCGACTCGCAGCAGTCTGCAGCCTTTTCCACTATATTTTAGAAATTATGATGCCCAGCAGATCTATCAAATCCTGTTAGACCGGGCCCAAAAAGGGCTTTGTATCTGGGATGAGGGACAACTCCAGCAGATTGCCGCCATGACCGCCAAGCAGACCAATTCCGATGCCCGTGTGGCGATCAAGACCCTGTTTTACCGGGTGATGGATCCGGCGGCCAGCCTGGAAAAATGCTTTGAAGAGGCCCGGCGGGATTTAATGATCGATGTAATCAATGACCTGACGGATGTCAATTTAATGATTCTGTGGGCTGCAGCCACCTGTAAATCCGATTTTGCCAAGGATATTTATCAGCGGTATTGCCGGTTCAGCCAGGATCAGCAGGCTCGCCCGTTCAGTTATGTGTATTTCTATGCCAACCTGAGTTATCTGCAAAGTGTTGGTCTGGTTGGATTGGTATCGACCAAGGTGGATCGCACTTATGCCAATCGGGTCATTCTGACTTGTGAACGGTCGGTTGCTGAACAGATCTCCAAACTTCGGTTTGAATAAAGTATTTTTTCAAAAGAGTTGTTAGATCAGTAGTAATCCCTATACCAGGAGCCGACCAGGGGGCAGAGTTAATACGTTGGGGTTGTTCTTAATTGGTTATAATTTATAGATATAAGATTTCTATATGGAAAAGAAATCCATCTTAAAATCATAATGCTTTCTATTAAAATCAGAAGACAAACGTGTAAACTCCACCCCGTAGTCTATCATAAATATATGACAGGGTGAAACATCTATCACGTGGTTTCGGTAAAAATACCGATTTTTAATGAAGATTTATGAAAATAAAAATTCATGGATTGACAAATTTTCTGACATCGATATAGTTATAACAAGTTTCGGGTTTGGAAATAGGAGTTTTATAAAATATGGATTATGGAGAATGGACAAGTGTTTCGCTTAGTACTCCATCTGCACAGGGCAGAGAAGACAAGCAGGGCTTCTGATATTTCTTCATATCCACTGAAAAATGATGACTTAACTGATTGATTGACACCGTAGAAAGTAACGAGGGGTTTGCAGTTATATTTCTGGGGGCAATCACTAAAAAATAATATAAAGATTTTATGACCATGTAATCACTATTGCACAAGGTCTAAAAATCAGTAGGCAGGTTTTCTATATCAAGTGTTTTGCATAATAATGGAAGGGATTACATAATGAGTCGAGATTTATTTGAGAGATTCTGTGTTTTATCAATAAGTGCCACGTTATTTTGTCTAATGCCTTCAAACCTATTTGCTGCCGAGGTTGCGTCTGAAACTGCAACATTATTAGTATCAGCCCAAGAAGCGTGGAAAGAGGGTGACCTAGAAACATCAGGAAATCTTTATCGAAAAATTATTGCTGCATCCCCTGGCACGATAGATGCTATTACTGCTTACCAAGACTTGGCTATTATGTATATTCAAAACGATCGGACCGTTGAAGCCGGGTCGTTGGTCAAAAGCTTCATATCAAAGTATGCCGCATTATCTGAGACTTCTGACGCATTGTATTCGATCGCTCAACAGTATCGACAGAAAGGTTTGTTGGATGAGGCTGTCAGCCTACACCGCTATAATTCATCCATTTTTGTGAATACAAAGAAAGGATTGTGGTCGCAGGGAGCAATTGTTCACAATTATATTGAGCATAAAGATTATATAAATGCACAAAAAGAGTTTAATGTAATGCTTGAACGTTTCAAAGACAGACAAGAATTACCCCAGGAAATACACCAAGTTGGAGAAAAATATCGTGAAGCCGGAGAAGTCGGCAGATTGCTGGAGATACATCGTTATAATGTAGAACATTCTCCTGTTTCTTCGAAGTATACGATGTGGTCGCAGGGGGCAATTGTACATTGTTACATCAGACAAAAAGATTTTGTTTCTGCCAGGCGGGAATGCGATGAGATGATAAAGAAATATTCATCTCAGCCAACTTTGCCACAGGAATTGCATTTGATTGCAGAAATGTACAAGTGGGCAGACAAGACTGATATGGCATTAGAGCTAAATCAGTATAATTCAACTCATTCCCCGGTTTCCTCAATGTATACAATGCAGTCTCAGGGAGCGATCATTCATTATTATATTGAGCAGAAAGATTTTTATCCAGCAGAAACTGAATATAAAGATCTGTTGATCCGGTTCAAAGATCAGCCGACGTTACCGCAAGAAATTTACCAGTTTGCCTTGAAGTATGACAGTGTTGGGAATGTTGAAAAAGCTCTTGAACTTCATCGTTACAATGCACAATATTCAACCGCCTCATCCTTGTATGCGATGCAGTCCCAGGGGGCGATCATTAATCACTATATTGAACGTAGAGACTTTACGAATGCCCAGAAAGAGTATCAGTTCATGCTGGATCGATTCAAGGAACAACCAACATTGCCACAGGAAATATATCAATTTGCAGACAAAAATAAAAGAGTAGGAAATCCTGAAAAGGCCTTTGAAGTTCATCGTTACAATGTGAAAAATTCTCCCATTGCATCATTATATACATTACAATCTCAGGGAGAGATTGTTTGTTATTATATAGAGCGTAAAGATTTAGTAAATGCACAGGACGAGAATCAAATATTGCTGGATCGATTCAAGGGACACCCCAATTTGTCAGAGGAAATCTATCGGATTGCCCTAAAATATCAAAATATTGGGGAAGATGGAAAGGCATTACAAATTCATCACTATAATGCTGATAATCTGCCGTTAACATCAAAGCATGCCATGTGGTCTCAGGGGGCAATCGTCCATTATTACATTGAGCATAAAGATTTCGTAAATGCTGAAAAAGAATATGACGTGATGGTGAGGCGTTTCAAGGACCAGGCAACCTTCCCCCAGGAAATCTGTCAGTTTGCTGACAAGTACCGACAGGTTGGCCAATATGAACAGGCAAATATTCTTTGTCAATACGGGATTGAGACTTACCCAGCCAGCACATGGGAAACAGGTTTTTATAAAGTGATGATTCGAGTATGCCTTGAAACAAAGGACTACAAAAAGGCAGAATCAATAACGGACAAATTGATGGCGGCGAGTGAAGATCGATTGGTATATATAAAATCTATGATAGATTTGGGAAATATATATCGAGAAACAAAGCTTTGGAAACAGTCTATCCAATATTATCGGGAGGCACTCACAAAAGCCGAAACGCCTGACGATATAATTGAAGCGTACACAGGGATGGCTCAGGCATTTGTCTGGCTTGATGATGAAAGAAAAGTTCTAGAAATTGAGGATTCGTTAATATCCCAATACAAAAACACACAATCCCAGAAATTGGCTTATTATACAATTCGTATTGGGGAAGAGTATTTATCTATGGCCCAGAATATAGATGGAGCCGGGGAGCCAAACGATCTTGCCAGAATGTATTATAGCAAAGCCATAGCCGCATGGCAAAGATTTGAAAATGCCGTTCCAAATCATGATACCCCTCAATATTCGTATTACTCCGGCTGGATATACAAGAAGCTAGGTCAATATGAACAAGCAATAAATTGCTATCAGAAGGTTCTAACGAAATGGCCTTCCTATGAAAAGGCATGGCACGCTCAATTTATGGTAGCTGAAAGTCTTAGAGAGCATATGGCTCCCCAGGAGAAAATTACAGAAGCCCTGAATATATTAATGGAACGATATCCATCGAATCCTGCAAAGGATTATGTTCGCAGTCAATTACAGATGCAAAACGTTGGCAATATAGGGATTGTTGAAATAAGCAATGGAGTCAACGGTGAAGAAGAAAAATAACTATTATGTGTTATTCCTGTGTTTGTTTATGGCTGGTGGTCTCTCTGTTCAAGGGGCCAAATTATTAAAACAACAGGT
>DLFY01000269.1:26328-31389 GCA_002482415.1 Phycisphaerales bacterium UBA7708 | reverse complement strand
GGCTATGAAACCATCATGGTCAACTGCAATCCTGAAACCGTTTCCACCGACTATGACACATCCGACAAGCTCTACTTTGAACCGCTGACGGTTGAAGATGTGCTGCAGATATATAACAAGGAAAAGCCCGAAGGCGTCATCGTGCAGTTTGGCGGCCAGACTCCCCTGAATATCTGCAAGGAACTGGAACAGGCCGGCGTGCGAATCCTGGGCACTTCGACCGACTCTATCGATTTGGCCGAAGACCGCGACCGTTTCAGCAAGGTCATCAAAAAACTGGGTATCCCTCAGCCGGCATCGGGAATGGCCTCCAACCTTGAACAGGCCCTTGACATTGCTAAGACGATTGGCTACCCCCTGATGGTGCGCCCATCGTATGTGCTTGGCGGACGGGGTATGGAAGTTGTCTATGATGAACAGATGCTGACCCATTATGTCAATGCCGCGGTGGATATTTCCCCGGATCGTCCGATTTTGATTGATAAATTCCTCGAACATGCCCTTGAAGTCGAAGCGGACGCCATCTCCGACGGCAAAGACGCTTTTATTCCCGCTGTCATGGAACATATCGAACTGGCCGGCATTCACTCCGGCGACTCGGCCTGTGTCCTGCCGCCGGTGTCGATTCCGCCCCAGCATCTTCAGACGATTGAAGACTATACACGCAGAATCGCCGGAGAACTCAAAGTCTGCGGCCTCATTAATATCCAGTATGCCATTGCCGGCGACAATGTGTATATTCTCGAGGCCAATCCTCGGGCTTCACGAACGGTACCGCTTGTATCCAAGGTATGCAATATCCAGATGGTCCAGATTGCAACCCAGTTGATGATGGGCAAAAAGCTGTCGGAAATATCGCCTTCACGGAAAAAAATCTCGCATTATGGCGTCAAAGAAGCTGTCTTCCCATTCAATATGTTCCCTGAAGTGGATCCGATTCTGGGGCCGGAGATGCGTTCCACCGGTGAAGTGCTCGGTATGGCAGATTCGTCTGGACTGGCATTTTATAAGTCTCAGGAAGCCGCTCAGCAATTCCTGCCCCTGACGGGCAAGGTGTTGATTTCCGTGGCCCAGAAAGACCGCAACGAGATTCTTGAGCCGGCCAAAGTGCTTAAGAAAGCCGGGCTGGATATTATTGCGACCGAAGGCACATATCTTTTCCTGACGCAGCAGGGAATCGAAGCCGAAAAGATACTCAAACTCCATGAAGGCCGCCCCAACGTCCTCGACAGTATCATGAACGGCGAAATAAAAATGGTGATTAATACCCCCGCCGGCAAACAAAGCAGCCATGATGATTCGTATATACGTAAAGCCTCTATCAAATATAAGGTTCCGTATGTGACAACGACTGCGGCAGCGCTGGCGGCGGCAAGAGGCATACTGGCTTGCAAAGAAAAACAACGCGATGTCAAATCGCTGCAGCAATATCATAAGGAAATTGGATAAGGATAAAACGAGTGCCGAAAGATAAATCCATAAAAAAAATTCTGATTATCGGTTCAGGACCCATTGTCATCGGTCAGGGCTGTGAATTTGACTATTCCGGTGCACAGGCCTGCAAAGTGCTCCGTAAGGAAGGCTATCAGGTGATCCTGGTCAACAGTAATCCTGCGACCATTATGACTGACCCGGAAATGGCGAACAAAACCTACATTGAGCCGATTACTCCGGAGATGGTGGCCAAAATTATTGAAAAGGAACGCCCAGACAGCCTGCTGCCGACACTTGGCGGACAGACCGGGCTGAACACCGCTGTGGCACTGGCGGAAATGGGAGTCTTGAAAAAGTACAAGGTCAGACTCCTCGGTGCCGACCTGCAGGCCATCAAAAAAGCCGAAGAACGTGACCGCTTTAAAAAGATAGTCCAGGATATCGGCCTGGAAGTCCCCAAAAGCGGCTTTGCCCACTCCGTCGATGAAGCCATGAAAGTCATGGAGCAGATTGGCTTTCCGCTGATTATCCGCCCGTCTTATACACTGGGCGGGATGGGCGGCAACGTCGCGTACAATCTCGATGAATACAAACGGATGGTGCAATGGGGACTGGACCTCAGCCCCAAACGCCAGATTCTGGTCGAAGAGTCCGTTGTCGGCTGGAAAGAGTATGAACTGGAAGTCATGCGTGACCGCAAGGACAATGTGGTTATCGTCTGTTCGATTGAAAACCTTGACCCGATGGGTATCCATACCGGCGACAGCATTACCGTCGCACCCGCCCAGACCCTGTCGGACAAGGAATACCAGGTCATGCGTGATGCGGCACTGAAAATCATCCGCGCCATCGGTGTTGAAACCGGCGGTTCGAATATCCAGTTTGCGGTCAATCCCAAAAACGGCAAGCTCTATGTCATTGAGATGAATCCCCGTGTGTCCCGCAGTTCGGCCCTGGCCTCCAAGGCCACNNTCGCGCTCCTCGGCGCTGGCCTCCAAGGCCACCGGCTTTCCGATTGCCAAAATTGCCTCGCTTCTGGCGGTCGGTTATACCCTCGATGAAATTCCCAATGACATCACCAAAAAGACACCCGCCTGTTTTGAGCCGACCATTGACTATGTCGTCGTCAAGTGGCCGCGTTTTACCTTTGAAAAATTCCCCCAGACCAGCCCGGAACTGACCGTTCAGATGAAATCGGTCGGTGAAGCGATGGCCATCGGACGAACGTTCAAGGAAGCGTTCCAGAAAGCCATTCGGTCACTTGAAATTGACCGGTATTCACTGGATGCCCGTCATATCAAACCGGGGCTGAATGACGACCAGCTGCAGGAACGGCTGCGGAAAAATTACTGGGATAAATTGTGGTATGTGGCCGAGGCTTACCGCCGGAAATACACCACGCAGGAACTCTTTGAATTGACCCATATTGACCCCTGGTTTTTGAATCACATCAAAGACCTTGTCGAAATGGAAAAGACACTGTTTTCAGCCGGATTAGACAAGGTCACCCCGGAACTGCTTCGTCAGGCTAAAGAAGCGGGTTTCAGCGACAAGTATTTATCGATGAAATATGGTGTCGAAGAAACCGCCATTCGTCAAAAACGCCTGGAAGCGGGCATCAAAGCTGTCTATAAAATGGTTGATACCTGCGGCGCGGAATTTGAAGCCTCGACGCCGTACCTGTATTCGACCTATGAAGCGGAATGTGAAGCCAATCCGACCACCCGTCGCAAGATTATGATTCTCGGCGGGGGCCCCAACCGTATCGGCCAGGGCATCGAGTTTGATTATTGCTGCGTGCATGCGGCCTTTGCTCTGGATGAAATCGGCATCGAATCGATTATGGTCAACTGCAACCCGGAAACAGTATCGACGGATTATGATACATCGGATCGGCTCTACTTTGAACCGCTGACTTACGAAGACGTGATGTCGATTATCGATACGGAAAAACCGGATGGTGTCATTGTGCAGTTTGGCGGACAAACGCCCCTGAAATTGTCCAAATCGCTTCACAAGGCCGGTGTTCCGATTATCGGCACTTCGCCCCGCAGCATCGAAATTGCTGAAGACCGCAAGTTGTTTAATAAACTGGTGGAAAAACTGAATCTGCTCCAGCCGTTCAGCGGCACGGCCACCAGCTATGAAGAAACGCTCAAGGTGGCAAAAAAGCTGGGCTATCCGCTGCTGGTTCGCCCCTCCTTTGTGCTGGGCGGTCGGGCAATGGATATCGTTTACGATGAGTCCTCTCTGAAGGCCTGTGTCGATGAGGCACTCGAAGTGTCCGGCGAACACCCCATCCTGATCGACAAGTTCCTCGATGATGCAACCGAACTGGACGTCGATGCCATCTGCGACGGCCAGACCGTTGTGATCGGCGGCGTCATGGAGCACATCGAAGAAGCCGGAATTCACTCCGGCGACAGTGCCTGTTTCCTGCCTCCGGTAACACTCAAGCCGGAGACTATCGCCGAAGTCAAACGCCAAACGCGTCTGCTGGCTCTGGAACTGCAGGTCAAAGGCCTGATCAATATTCAGTTTGCCATTAAGGATGATAAGGTCTATATTCTCGAAGTCAATCCGCGTGCATCACGGACGATTCCATTCGTCAGCAAGGCCATTGGCGTTCCGCTGGCCAAGCTGGCCGCTAAAATCCAGGCTGGAATGACCCTCCAGCAGCTCGGCTTTACCGAGGAAGTCTCGCGGAAGCATTACGCAGTCAAGGAAGCGGTTTTCCCGTTCCTGAAATTCCAGGGTGCCGATGTGATTCTTGGCCCTGAAATGCTGTCCACCGGCGAAGTCATGGGCATTTCCGATGATTATGGCGTTGCCTATGCCAAATCCCAGATTGCCGCCGGATGCAACCTGCCCACGAAGGGTACCGTGTTTATCAGCGTACGCGATGCGGACAAACCGCGTGCCGTGCAAATGGCCCGAAAGCTCCACGAGCTGGGCTTCAAAATACTGGCTACCAAAGGCACCTGTATCGAATTGATTAAAAACAATATTCCTTCGGAATTTGTACGCAAGATGATTGAGGGTCGCCCCAATGTGGTTGACCTGATGATTAATAACCAGATCGAATTGATTGTCAATACCACCGTCGGCGAACAGACCATTCGGGATTCCTTCCCGATTCGCCGTACAGCCCTGGATCGTCAGATTCCGTATATTACGACCATTCGCGGCGGTCTTGCGGCGGCTCGTGCCATTGAAGCCCTGCAAAACGAAAAACTGACGGTCAAATCGATTCAAGCCTATTACAGGAAGTAATTTATGTCGAATAACAAAGCGATTTTACTGCTGGAAGACGGCACAATATTTACCGGCCGATCTTTCGGCGCCAAAGGAACCGCTGTCGGCGAGGTGGTGTTCAATACCTCGATGACCGGCTATCAGGAAATCACGACGGACCCGTCCTACTTCGAACAGATTTTAACGATGACCTATCCAATGATAGGCAATTACGGCACCAGCACCGATGACTGGGAGTCACGCAAACTGTTCTGTTCGGGCTTTATCGTCAAGGAAAATTGCCCCTTTCCCAGCAACTGGCGGGATGAGAAAACATTCAGTGATTACCTGAAGGAAAATAATGTTGTAGGTCTGGAAGGCATTGACACCCGC
>DLFY01000269.1:22866-26319 GCA_002482415.1 Phycisphaerales bacterium UBA7708 | reverse complement strand
CGGACGCAGGGTGCCATGAGGGGCATTATCTCCTCTTCTGAACTGGATGTGAATAAGCTCAGGAAAAAGCTGGATGCCTACCCTGGTCTGGTCGGACGTGATATTGTCCGGAACGTCACCCTCGGCAAGTCCTATGCATGGACCCAAGGCGTGGTGGATGTTCTCACTGGCCTGGAATGCAAACCGAAGCCCAAATACAAGGTCATCGCCTTTGATTTCGGCATTAAACAAAATATCCTGCGTCTGCTGATTTCACATGGCTGTAAAGTGGAAGTCGTCCCCGCCGATACCACCGCCGCTCAGATACTCAAAAAGAAGCCCGACGGCGTCTTTCTCAGCAATGGCCCCGGCGACCCTGCCGCAGTAACTTATGCAATCGATGCCATCCGCGGTCTGCTGGGCAAAATCCCTATCTTCGGCATCTGTCTGGGCCACCAGCTTCTGGGGCTGGCCCTCGGGGGTACAACCTATAAACTCAAATTTGGCCATCGCGGTGCCAACCACCCGGTTAAAAATCTCGAAACCGGCAAGATTGAAATCACCAGTCAGAATCATGGTTTCTGTGTCGATATTAATTCGCTCAAAGACAAAAACGTCGAATTGACCCACATGAACCTCAATGACAATACGCTGGAGGGGCTTCGGTGTAAAAAGCTCAAAGCCTTTTCAGTCCAGTATCACCCGGAAGCCTCTCCCGGCCCGCATGATTCACAATATCTGTTCAAGCAGTTTACCGACTGGATGGACAAATCCAAAAAGGCAAAAAAATAGGTTTCGACAAGGTTAATCGAAAAGGCCTGCGATCGTAAAACCGCAGGCCTTTTTATTTCTCATAAAACGGAGTCTCGCCCGTATTCACGCAGCGATGAAATTAGTTCAGCATCCCCATCAGAACCAGTCTGGCTTCCTGACGTACATTGACCGTCTTCTTCAGTTCAGCCTGAGCTGCGGCCAGTTCTTTCTGAGCGGCTTCTTTGGCGGTCCTCAGGGCCGTCAATTTGGCCGTTACTTCTTCGGCAGTCGCAGATTCATTCTGCAGGACTTCGGTCAGTGCGGCCGAAGCCTTCTGGACCTCACTCTGTTCTCTGGCAGGCTGCTGATCCGGTGCCTGTCCGCCCTGACCTTGACCCTGGCCACCCTGACGGCTGCCGCGTCCGGCCATTCCCAATCCACGGGCATTGGCCTGGTTGGACAACGTCATCACCTTTTTGAGCGGGGGTTCAATCTTGGCCCATTCGGCATCGGTGGCATTCAACTGGGTCTTGGCCATTTCCAGCATACGAGCCTGAAAGTCAATCTGGCCGCCTTGGCCTCCTTGACCGCGTTGTCCTCCCTGACCACCGCCGAAACCACCCTGAGGCCCTTGGGCCGGAGGCTGCCCCTGATTGCCGGCCGCCCAGATAAACGGTATCGAAACGGTTGCTAATAAAAGACTTGCGACTACCACCATCATTTTTCGATTCATAAACATAGTTCCAAATCCTTTCTGTGTAAAATTGAATAATAATAGGGTTAAAAACGAATCGTTCAGGAAAAGACGCGAGATTGTCCCATAATATTGCAAAAAAGAAAATTTATATATTATTATATTAGATATATCAACTCCATATATCTAAATTATAAAGAAATCGATGAATTAAAGGAATTAGACATGACAGAATTTGCTGAGTAAGATAAAATTAGTATGACTCTCTAAAATAAGGATAACTGTTCGATAATCATCACAGGAAAGGAGTAGTATGAAATCCAGAACTATCATCTCGACCATTAAAAACTGGGAAAATAAAATAGCAGCTCAATATCCCATCAAAACCCTGCTTACGGTTTTCGCAATCGTCTGTGTCATCATAATTTCGTTTCAGATCAGTGAATTAAAGCAGAAAATGACTTCCTCAGGCCATAATGATGGCGAGCAAATGGTTGAAATACAAAAGAATTTATCCCTGGTGCAGGACGGCATGTACTCCCTGCAAGCCGATATATCCGCAACAAAACGAGATGTTTCCTCAATGAAAACCGACATAAGCACGATAAAAAAACGTATATCAGCAAATGCCGATTAACAACTGCGCCTGTAGGGACTCGAACCCCAAACCCTCAGTTCCGAAGACTGATGCTCTATCCAATTGAGCTACAGACGCGATAACGTGAATATACTACGCCGGTCTGAAATTTGCAACTCTGTTTATTCGTGTCGTAAGGATTCAATCGGATCCATATTGGCGGCTTTGACGGCCGGATAAAGCCCAAATGTCAATCCCACAGCCGCGGATATGCCAAATGAAAGCAGCATCGCTTCGCTTGTAATCACAGTTGGCATTTTGCCGAAAACGGTGACTGCAATCGGAATAACCGCACCCAGCGCCATACCGAATAATCCGCCAGTCAGTGTCAGCAGCAGCGTTTCCGATAAAAACTGAATGACAATGTCGCGTTTTTTTGCCCCCAAAGCCCGTCGGATTCCGATTTCTCGGGTACGCTCACTGACTGTAGCCAGCATAATGTTCATAATGCCAATACCGCCAACCAGCAAAGAGATCGCTGCGATAGATCCCAAAACGATACTGAATATCCGCTTTGTCCGAATTGCCTGCCGCAGCAATTCCAGCGGGACAATGACCTGATAATCCTGCTGCTTATGGAAGCGTTTGAGCATGCCCTCAAGCAAATCCCGAATCGGCAGCACGTCTTCAATCGTTGGAACTTTAATGGTGATCTCGCTAAGTTCCACGCGCTCGCCGACCATTCCGGAGGTTCCGCTGAATTGCAATAATACCTCGCCAAAGCGGCTTTTCATTGTCGTAATCGGCATATACACCTTGCCGTTGGCGCCCCCTCCGGAAGAGGCGGTCATTTGTGATCCGAGATTGTCCTCTTCATTCTGTTCAGTCCTGGTTTCACTGACCACCCCGACAATCCGGTAATAATCCCCGCCGATTTTAATATCCATGCCAATCGGGTCGTCGACGACAAACAATGAATCCGCTGCATCGCGGTCAATGACGCAGACATTCAGGGTGTAATACATGTCATTGGCTTCAAGAAACCGTCCCCGCTGCAACTGGACCGGCGCCAGTTCCGGATACCACGGAACCGTGCCGACAACTTCCACGCCGAGCACACGATTGCGGTAGTAGGCCTTGTGACTGATGACCTTGGACGGCACGACCACCTGGGCATTGGGAATGGTGTCGCGAAACCGTTCCGCATCATCGTACGTCAGGCCGTACTGAATCAGTGACTGCTGAGAAGTGTCCGAGGCAGTCTGCTGCGGCGGCTTGAGGGTTTTCAGAATGATATTCGTGCTTCCCAGTCGGGCAATCTGTGCCTGAGCCTGACGGCTGGCTCCCTCGCCAATAGCCAGCATTGCAATCACACTGGATACGCCGAAAATAATACCCAGCATCGTCAGCATCGAACGCAATCGATGCAGCCACAGGCTGCGAAGGCTGA
>DLFY01000269.1:22659-22861 GCA_002482415.1 Phycisphaerales bacterium UBA7708 | reverse complement strand
AGCAGGTAACTCATTGGGCCGTCCTCGTATAAGTCTGCTGGCGTTCGATTTTGCCGTCAAGCATGTGGATGCTCCGCTGGGTCCGTTTGGCAACATTGCTGTCATGGGTGACAACAATAATCGTTTTTCCGACCGCGTGCAATTCATCCAGCAGCCCGAGGATATCCGAGCCGCTTCGACTGTCCAGGTTGCCGGTCGGCTC
>DLFY01000269.1:19179-22629 GCA_002482415.1 Phycisphaerales bacterium UBA7708 | reverse complement strand
CGCTGCTGCTGGCCGCCGGACAATTCCGATGGCCGGTGATGAAGACGGTCGCTGAGACCTACTTTGCAGGCCAGTTCGACTGCGCGTTCGCGGCGTTCATGTTTGTGAACCTGCTGATAATACATCGGCATTTCGATATTTTCGACCAGGTTTAATTGCGGAATCAGATTAAACGACTGGAAAATAAAACCAATCCGTTTGCCGCGAATGGTTGACAGCGTATCATCATCCATTTCGGAAATATCCAGTCCACCCAGCAGATACTTACCGCCGGTGGGGCGGTCCAGGCATCCCAGCAAATTCAGCAGGGTGGATTTCCCCGACCCGCTGGGCCCCATGATGGCGGCATATTCGCCCTTGCTGAAACACAGATCGATACCCCGCAAAACCGGCAGTTCGGTGTGCGCAAGAAAATACGACTTGCGAATATCCTGAAGCTCGACAACCGCCTCGGAAGATGGCTTTGGTATATGGGATTGAATCATGGTCGTGCTTCTGTCTGTGCCGGGATTGTTTCTGTGTTCTGACGACTCCGACGCTGCCCCTGCGGCCTGTCACTGGGAGCCATGCCGCCGCCATCTAAATTATTCTGCTGCATGCGGTCCTGTCCCGCTCCTTCAGGGCGCTGGCGGGCCGGGCGGTCTGCCCCGGTACTGCTGCCGGGTTGGGCGATGTCCTGCGGCTGGTTTTGAGAAGATTCCAGCNNCGACGTCCGGCTTGATTCTGGCTGTCCTGTGGGAATTGCCCCTGTGCCGGGAATCCACTGGGACGATCCGGATTGCCGGGTTGCATGGGTCCGACATTGGGCCGCTCCCGGGTCTGACCATTAACCGGCATCAGGTTCGGCATATCAGGCAGATTGTCCGGAAGAGGATTTCCCTGCTGCTGGTCAAACACCCGCGGCGGATTCAGAAGAACAGTATCCCCTTCATTCAATCCCGATATGATTTGCACAAATTTATCATTATAGGGGNNNNGTCAGGGTGTGGACATAGCACACTTTTTTGCCGCTGCGATTGGAGACGCACTGCACGGGAACCGCCAGAACATCTTTCAGTTGGGCAATAACAATTTCAACCTTGGCCGACATTCCGGGACGCAGCATCTCGCCGCCCTGAAGCGAGACGTCGGTTGAATAAATTTTCAAGTCCGGATTGGACATAAACCCGGCCTGGTCGGGCAGAGGAGAAATCTTGGTCACCTGTCCATAAAATACCGTGTCCGGCATGGCATCGACAATAATCCTTGCCCGTTGCCCAAGAACAATTTTATCGATGTTGGTCTCGTGAATTTTGGTGTCAACAGCCATCTGGGTGGTATTGGGAATCGACATGATTTCTTCGCGTTCATACACCTCACGTCCAACTTCAATCGTTGTTCGTGAACGGCTGCCTCGGCTGAATTGGGTGGCATAAACCACCAGGCCGGGACAGGGAGCTTTGATTATACTGGCCGCCATCTGCCGCTGATACCGTTCAAGGCGTTCTTTTTCCAGTGCAAATTTCGCATCGGCACTGTTAAGCTTCGCCAGGGCCTGAGCTTCCTGGGACCGGGCTTTGGCCAGAATGCGTTCAAGCTGTCGTTGTGCTTCGATATAATCACTGAACAGCTTGTGGGCCTGTTTGGGAAATTCATACCGGAAAAATAGATCCAGAGCAGTTTGAGCACGTTCCTGGGTGATTTTGCATTTGTCGGCCTTAAGTTTGTCGGATTCCAGGTCCGTCTTGGCCACGTAATTTTTGGCGTACAGCTTATCGGTCCAGTTATACGTGTTTTGTGCAATGTAATATTCGGATTCCGCAACATTGATATCGGCTATCAATTGGCGGTAGGTTTGCAGTGCCTCACCTCCAAGCTGATTGGGATCGGCGGTCAGCTTCTTGAAATCTTCATCGGTGACCGGCCGGCTGCTGGCATCGTTGACCAGTTTATCGGCAGCATATTGACCAAGATACTTCTGTAAATCCATCAGGCCGAATTTGACCGTCAGCTTTCCCTGCTGGATGTCGGACTCATTTTGATTTTTCTGAATTTCAAGATTTTCCTTGGCATCGGTCAGGTCTGCCATGGCACTGTTGTATTGAATCTGCTGCTGGTTTAAATCCTGCTTGATGCTGGAGGTATCCAGCTCAAGAATGACTTTCCCTTCCGCAACATCCTGCTCGGTCAGAATGGTTCCCTCGGGAACAACATTGACAATCGTGGTTCGTCCCTCAACCTCGGAACGAATGGTCACTGCATTGCTGGCCTTGATTGAGCCGCTTTCGGTCACACTAATGACCATATCCTGTCGTTTGACAGAATAGACGGCTTCGCTGCTTTTGGATACAGCCTTGCCGCTCTGGCCGTAAAATACCCGCCAGAGTCCCATTACTCCGGCTATTACCACGACGGCAATTAAAATCCTTTTGAATCCGATTTTTCTGGTAGCTGCCATAATCCATCCGGTTTAACTGAAAGTACTTCGATATCACGATAAAAACTTAATTTGGCTATATTGTAATCGACCAGGGTAGAGGTTGTTGCATTTTGTGCTGAAAGCAGGGCGTTTTGGGATTCCAGCACGTCACGCGTCTGAACCCGACCGGCCTGAAACAGCAGGGAGGTGCTTTTTACCCGTTCTTCAGCCAGTTCAAGGCTGAGCTGCTGAATCTTATACCGTTGAGCGGATTCGACTAAGGAACGATAATTATTTCGAACATCCAGCTTGACATTATCGATACCGTCCTCGTAATCCCGCTGCCGCTGAATCAGGGTAATCAGGGATTCACGGTAATTATTCCGCTCCGACTTGCGGTCAAAGGGCAGGTCCACCTGAGCCCCGATGCTGTAGCTGCCGTCGTTAAAACGCAGCCGACCGGCCTGGCGGTCAGGGGTCGAATCGACATTGGCCCGGGCAACAATATCCAAATCGGCTTTGAGTGCGTTTTCAGAAACCTTGATTTTGCGGCGGGCGTCATCCACCTGATCCTTAATGGTTGCCAGGTCAAGCCGCAGGGACAACGCTGTCTGGATTGCATCATCGACATTAAACTCAGGCTCAACAACCTCCATTGCGGAAAGAACCTGCAGGGCATTGGGGTCAAGCTCTATCATGGCATCAGTCGGAATGGCAAGGCTGATTTTAAACGTGTCCAGGGCTTGCTGATATGTGCGCTCCGCCCCGGCCAGATTGTCGCGTGCATCCAGCATCTGCTGCTTGGTTTGATCCGCTTCAAACATGTCCAGGCGGCCGGCCATGGCTTTCAGGTTCGATTGATCGTACGCCAACAACAGACTTTTATAATTGCTTTCTGCGTTTTTGACTCGATCCAGGGCCTGGATGACACGATAGTATTCACTGACGATGGTGACGACAAAAGATTTGCGGTAACGGCTGAATGACCGTATTTGATACAATACATTCCGCTCGGCCTGCGTCAGGTTTTCCATGACGACATCTTTGCCGGC
>DLFY01000269.1:15886-19172 GCA_002482415.1 Phycisphaerales bacterium UBA7708 | reverse complement strand
GGCTTACTGATGGTGGCGCTCAGAACACTCCCGAGGCTTTCCCGCGGATCACCCGTCAGATAGCGAAGCCAATCGGTGGCAATGCTGCTTGAAATCTGGGTTCCGTCCTCCAGAAGCCTGTTAAACCCTACCGCACCGCCCGCTCCCATGGACTCATCGGCTTCGTTTCGACTATAGGTGCTGTCGAACGTACCAAACCACTTCGTGGCAAAATTATGACGAAACAGAGTCAAATCAAGCGCAGACAGGTACAGCGATTCCTTTTGCCGCTGATAGTCCCGGTTCCGGGCTGTCGCCAGAGCAACTGCTTGAGCAAGACTCAGCCTTCCTGATGGAATATAATTTGGATCAAAAAACAAATCATTGGGGTCGCGTTCCACATCCGAAACGCGGGAATTGGCACGACTGCCGTGTTCCGCTTTCCACTTGCTGTCTATGATGTTTTGCACTTCTTTGTCTGCATCTGCTTTATAGTGCTCAGGGGAACAGCTCGTGAATGAAAGACAACTGCCCAATCCAGCCAAAAACAGTACAAACCGATTCCGAAAGAGTCGCTGACGAATCTTACTTATTTTATCAGGATATAACATATTCGTTTATTAATTAATCAATAAGGCCAACATTTCTTTTATAATTTGTTTCAGACGTTATACACTATGATTTTGTTGCAAAAAAGTTTAAAAATACCATCAAATTAAGAAATTGCAGTTTGTCGCTATTCCATTCCGTGCTATCCCGAAGTTGACCTTATGCTATATCTGTGTTATTCTACAACAGTTCAATAGATTCTGTAAAATATCTGTAATAGGTACAAAATGAAAAAGTGTTAAAATGGGCTATGACACCAAGGCCGGTTTCAAGGATTTTACACAAAAGGACATTAAATGACAGGATGGATCATTTTACAGTGGCTGATTGCTCATATCGAATTGCTTATAGGCTTTCTGGTGGGTATCATTCTGATTGCACATGTCCTGACTCAAAAACGCTCGCCGTCGGGGACTATCGCATGGCTGCTGGCTATTATCCTGATTCCTTATGTGGGTGTCCCGCTGTATTTAATGCTTGGCGGCAGAAAAATGAAACGCAGAGCTGCCCAAAAATCGGCTACTTCGCTGTCCTGCCCGTCGCGACGGCTTGATGTCCCTCGAACACAGGTTGATGAATTGCTCGAAAGCTATGGAATCCCTTCCGCCACCGACGGCAACCGTCTGGAGATTCTTACCGATGGTCAGCAGATATACCACCACCTGATTTCACTTATTGACAGCGCTCAGAACTCCATTTACATCTCAACCTTTATTTTCCGCCCGGACGAGGTCGGCAGAGAAATTCGAGACAGGCTGGCGCTGAAAGCCCGCCAGGGTCTGGATGTACGCGTCCTGCTGGACGGATTTGGGGCGATTCAGACCGGCCGCCGTTTCTTTGTGCCGCTGGTCAAAGCCGGCGGGAAATACGCATTCTTTATGCACCGGCTTTTTCGCGGCAGAACCAACCTCCGCAATCACCGCAAAATTGTCGTCATTGACAATCAAACCGTACTGGCAGGGGGGACCAACATCGGCAAAGAATACCTCGGCCCCGAACCCGATCCGAAACGGTGGCAGGATTTGTCATTCATATTAAAAGGTCCTGCGGTTCGGTCCTATCTTGAAATATTTCATTCCGATTGGGCGTTTACCATCGGTACAAATGATATCCCTGCCCAGGCTGAACCGGCCGGCTATTATGACAGTCCCAATATTGCCATTGTTCAGGTGGTTCCTTCCGGGCCCGACATCCCCGGCGATGCCCTCTATGATGCCATCCTGACTTCGCTTTATAGTGCTCGGCGTAAAATCCAGATCGTAACCCCGTATTTTATCCCGGACGAACCCCTGCTCAATGCCCTCCAGCTTGCTGTCCGGCGGGGTGTAGAGGTCAGAATCCTTGTTCCTGCCAAGTCTAATCATCCCATAACAGACATTGTACGCCGCGTATATCTGCGTGAAATGCAGCGGGTTGGATCCAAAATTCTCTATTATACCCCCGGAATGATTCACGCCAAAACCGTGCTTGTGGATGACACCCTGGCTATGATTGGCTCGGCTAATATGGACTCACGAAGCCTGTTTCTCAATTACGAAGTGATGCTGATTGTTTACAGCCGCCCGCAAATTACCCAAATCTCCGGGTGGATTGCAAATATCGAAAATGCCTGTATTCAATGCGAACTGAAAGCCGGCTTTATTCGCAATTTATTTGAACACATGATACGCCTGTTTGCCCCACTGTTGTAGTCCTGATTCCGATTGATTTACGATTAATTTTGGGTATAATTTCGCTTTTATGACAAGATTGGACAAGTGCCCATGGAACAGACAAATGATTTCGTAACCATCGTAGCGGGACTTCCCCGCTCCGGAACCTCAATGATGATGAATTGCCTCCACAAGGGGGGGCTTGATGTTCTGGTGGATAATCTCCGCAAAGCCGACGAAGATAATCCGCTGGGCTATTTTGAGTATGAGCCGGTCAAGAAAACCAAACAGGACCCTTCCTGGCTTAAAAATGCCCCCGGCAAGGTCGTCAAAATGGTCTATCGCCTCCTGTATGACTTGCCGGCTGGGTATGAATACCGGGTCATCTTCATGCAGCGGGATATGGCCGAAGTCCTTGCATCCCAGAAAAAAATGCTTGATCGAAGCCAGAAATCAGCCGCGGAAGTCTCCGATGAACAGATGGCTGCCTTATACCAGTCGGATTTGCAGAAGTTCTTCCATTGGATTGCCAGGCAGCCGCATTTCAAGATGCTGATTGTCAACCATCGCGATATGCTGAATCATACCCGGGAACAGTGCGAAAAAATCTCCCATTTTCTGGGCGGCCGGCTTGATGTCGAAAACATGATTCAGACCGTCAATCCATTATTATATCGCAATCGGAATCAATAAGCAGCAGGTTAAGTTGTAGGTTTGAGCCAGTCCGCCCCCAGTTGGCCGCACGCTGCACGGATCGAACGCCCGCGTTTGTAGCGAATCACCGTCTCAATCCCTTCGCGTTCCAGAATCGCTGCAAACTGCCGGATTCCCGCAGGGCTTGCGGCAACAAAATCACACCCCTCAAAGGCGTTGAACTCAATCAGATTGACATTGCATTTAAGGGGCTTGACCAGGCGGGCCAGCAGGCGGGCCTGCTGCGGCGAATCGTTATAATTCTGTATCATGCAGTATTCAAACGTAATCCGCCGCCCCGTATGATCCTGATATTTTCGCAAAGCCGACATCAGTTCCTGCACGGGGACCTT
>DLFY01000269.1:12399-15865 GCA_002482415.1 Phycisphaerales bacterium UBA7708 | reverse complement strand
AACTCTGCCGGGTTGGATCATCCGGCCCATGCAGCGATATTGCCAGCCGCGGCTGTAAAGGCTCCTCCGCCAGACGTGCAATTCCCTCCGGAAGCCCGCAGGTTGAAATCGTAATATGCCGAATTCCGATATTCTGACCATCGGGATGATTAAGCAATTCCACCGACCGCATCGTGGCATCGTAATTATCCAGAGGTTCCCCCATCCCCATATACACGATGTTCTGGACCTTGCCAACCTTGGCCTGCATCTGATAGACCTGGTCGGCAATCTCCCCGCAGGTCAGGTCCCGCTGATAGCCAAGCTGCCCTGTGGCACAAAACAGGCACCCCATCCGACACCCCACCTGCGTCGAAATGCATAATGTATTTCGCTGGTCGTCCAGAAGACGAACCGCCTCAAGCCGATTGCCATCGACGGTCTCGAACACAAACTTCATCGTCCCGTCCGGGTCCTCGAATATCTCAATCCGCTTTAGCGTGGAAATATGATAGCCCGCCTCCGTCAGCGCAGCGCGAAACGCCTTGGAAAGGGGGGTAATCTGTTCCAGAGAGGAAACATTTTTCTGGTGAATAAACGTAAATAAATACTGGACAACAAAGGACTTCTGGCCATATTTGGCCGCCACTTGTTCCAGCTCATTCCATGTCAGCGATTTCAGGTCTTTTATCATCCCGGCATGATACCGATTTATGTGCCGGCGACCAAAGAAAAATTTGCATAACTGCAAAATTACATGTCTTTAAACGTCGTCATGTCATCGCCGGGGAAATTGTGAATTTCCGTCGACTGACTTTCGCTCAGGTCGGCATTGGCAAGGTCGTTGACGAATTCATCAAATTGATTGTCTGTCGTGACCTTTTCTCCATTTCTCTCTTCCATCGGCTCATGGACCGGCTCAATGGGCTTAACACCGGTCACATCGGCCGGGTTGCCGTCAATTTGAATCACAAAAGTCACAGGCCCGACCCGTAGTTGATCCCCGGGTTTAAGCCGAACTTCCTCTATTTTCTGGCCNNTGGCCATTCACAAAAGTTCCATTTTTACTGCTCAAATCACGCACCATCAGCCGCCCCTGATCCATATTGATTTCGCAGTGTTTCCGGGATGCAACAGAGATGGGCAAACACAAATCGCAATCTTGCCGACGCCCGATGGTCGTCACGGCACTGGGTAGGTTAAATGGCTTTACAGACCCGTCTTTTTTTAATAACAAAAGATTTACCTGCATTCTGCCTCCCTGNNAGCGTATGATTTGTCGCTTCTGCAAGAAAAAAACGGAAATGACGGGACAATTTATCCATAACCTGATATAAAGACAAGAAGTATCTACTATGAAGCACAAAGCTGTGTTTTTCGACCTTGACGGGACGCTCGTCGATACCCTCGACGATCTTACAAACGCGATGAACTTTGCCCTGAATCTGCTGGGNNGGACATGATTGGCAAAGGCCTGGCCGTATTTGCTTACAAAGCCCTGCCTGAAAATGCCAAACATCTTCAGCAGCAATTAATTAATGAAATGAAGAAACGCTATTTGACGACCTGCTTTGAAGAAACCACGATCTATCCGGGCGTGTTGGAGTTTGTGGACCAATGCCGCCAAAAAGGACTGAAATTGGCGGTAGTCAGCAATAAAGAACACACCCTGACCCATAAAATTGTCCACCATTATTTCGGGCCGGAACGATTTCAATGTGTTCTCGGCCAGAAAGAAGGCCTGAAAATCAAACCCGACCCGGCCCCGGTGCACTGGGTTATGAACGAACTGGGAATCAGCAATCCCAAAGATATACTGTATATCGGCGACAGCGATGTCGATGCCCAGACCGCCCTGAATGCCGGCGTGGATTTCGTCGGCGTCAGTTGGGGATTTCGTTCCGTCGAACAGCTTAAAGCAGCCGGTGCCCAGATAATTTTGCATCAGGCCGCAGAAATTCTGGAAATTCTTTGATTTGGGGCTGTCTATATCTCCAGAGTGATTATCGTTCTGAAAATACAGAGTTTATAGAGAGCTGCGATGATGGAAGACCAACAGAATGAACCTGTCTTGCAAAACCCGGTGGTGCCGCCCTGGCACTGGCCGTTTCTGTTTCCATTAAACGGGACCGGCCTGGGCATGATTGGCCTGTTTATCCTGTGTAAGATCATCCTGGGTGCTCTGGCCTTTGTTCCAGTGCCTCTCATGCAGCTTGTTATCCTGATCCTGCACGTTATCGTAACAGCCTATATTTACTGGTATCTGTGTCTGTGCGTCCAGGTCACTGCTGAAGGGCAAACCAGGGCCCCGGATATTTTGCAGGATGATGAAGGTGATTTTAAGGATTTAATCGTAAGGATGTTCAGGCTGCTTATTGCGGCATTTGTTTGTTTTGCACCGGGATTAATCTATTTCATCTGGACTAAAAAGGCGGATGAGACATTATGGAATATCGTGGCAGCCGGTTTGTTCTTTTTGCCGATGGTGTTATTATCCACCATCCTGCATGATTCCCTCTGGGGGCTGAATCCGATTCTGATTGTGCTGTCGATAATTCGTACGCATGTGCGTTACCTGCTGCTGGTCTTGTGTTTTTGTATTCCGTTTGGATTGTATATTGCCCTGGCGATCTACTCTCGACACTGGGGCATTTGGCTGACTCTGCCTGCGGAGGCAATCGCATTATACCTGGCCTATGTCGGATCCGCCATGCTGGGCCGGTTTTATTATCGCAATGAATCTCATCTTGACTGGGGTGTCTGATCAACCGTGCCGAATCTGGACGCTTCTGGCATGAGCATCGAGGCCTTCGGTCATTGCCAGACGGACAATGTCATCGGCACTCTGGGCAAGCTTGCGAGCATCGAATTCAATAATGCTGCTGGACTTGACGAACTCATTACTGGTCAGCGCGCTGAAGAATTTGCTGGTCTGGCGAGTCGGCAGGGTATGACTGGGTCCGGCGTAATAATCCCCCGCGGCCACCGGCGTGTACGGCCCGATGAAAATGGCCCCTGCATTGACTAACGTTTCACTGACGGTCTTGCTTTGATCGCCGCATTGGACCTGCAGGTGTTCGGCGGCAAACGCGTTGGCCCAGTCAATGACCTGTTCCATGGTCTTGAGAACCACAATCCCGCTATAAGCCAGAAGGCACGCCCGCGTCGCCTCGGACCGTCCCAGTTGGGCGACCTGTTTTTCCAGTTCCGCCAGAACCGCCTCGGCCAGCTTTTCCGAAGCCGTTACCAGAATCCCCGCTCCCGGGTCATGTTCGGCCTGACTGAGCATGTCCGCGGCCACCCATGCCGGATTAGCCTGTTCGTTGGCCACAATCAGCACATCGCTGGGCCCGGCAAAGGAATCGATATCCACCAGTCCATACACTTCCTTCTTGGCAAGCTGTACCACATCATGGCCCGGCCCGACAATCTTATCGACCTTGCGAATCGTCTGGGTCCCCCAGGCCAGTGCCGCCACTGCATGAGC
>DLFY01000269.1:10967-12394 GCA_002482415.1 Phycisphaerales bacterium UBA7708 | reverse complement strand
CCGCCCAGCCGATAGACCTCCGTAATCCCCAGCTCAAAACACAGTCCCAGAATCACCGGGTGAATCCCGCCCTTGTACCGCGGCGGAGAAATTACCACAATATCTTTCACGCCGGCCACCTGTGCCGGCACCGCGGTCATAATGACCGTGCTGGGCAGGGGAGCGCTGGCGCCCGGAATGCATACCCCCACACGCTGCAAGGGCAGATACCGAATTCCGGGCGAGGTGATTTTGTTCCCGATAAAAATCTCGGCCTGATAGCGCCGGACATTCTCAATGGCCTTTCGCAGCGAGTGCAGCAGGTCTTTGTCGAGGCCGGCATGGGCCTTGTTCAATTCCTCCTGCGGGATGCGAAACTGAGCCGGGGCCAGGCTGACTTTGTCGAATTTTTCTGTAAATTCAGCAACCGCCGCATCCCCTCGATTGCGAACCTCTTCGACAATCGCACTGACGCTTTGTGCCAGCGATTTGCGGCTGTGCAGAAAAGCCTGCATGGAATGCTCATCCAGCAGACGACGAACGCGGCCTTGAAAATCCGGTTCATTATGATGCATCACGATAGGGCGTAAAGAAGCACTCAAAGCTGTCTCCTTAGGGTGTGAAATTGCCGTTGGAATAGGTCCTCTGTGCCCGGTACAGCAGCAGGTATTGCTGCCCCTGACTCTGCGAGAGAATTCCTGAAATCGTATAGCGGTAGCGTCCCATCGCACGGGCCAGCGTATCTTCGGTCTTTTCCAGCGTCAGGCAGGGCAGCAGCACAAAATCCGCCGTCTCCACCTTGCGGCCAAAACCATCCGGCTGAAATTGCCTGGTTTCGCCCAGGGTAATATACCCGGCCTTGCTGATCATCGATGAATCTGCACGGGTTGCCGCAGTCGTTTCGCTGATCTGGGCCAAATCGATCTTGCTTTGCGACTGAAGCAGTTTCATGATATCGCTGGGAATCACTTCCGAATCCGTGCTGTTGGGGTCTGTCGCCGGGACAGTCTCCACCGGTGTCGGGGTCGGGGCCGCCTTTTCCGGCTCGACTAACGGCATCACTTGAATCGGAAACAGGAAATTTTCCTTTCGGTACAGCGTCAAAATCCCCCAGATTTTAATCCGCACCTCGGTGTTTTCCTTGGCAAAAGCCCGTATCTGGTCCAGACCGCCCGAGGCCAGGACTTTCAGGGGAATCCCGGACGGAAAGATCGTTTTCATATATTTCAATTCCGCATCCGTGGAAAACGTCCACAGGTCCTTATCAACCTTGTCCTGCCGGGCAATGCCGTCGATTGCATTCAGCACAAATCCTTCCGGCAGCGTTGGCCTGGCCGCATGGATGATGCCTGTCAGAGCGAATACCGTAAGGCAAAGAACAAATCGTTTCATAAGCATATCTATACTGATCCTACGTAAAAGTTCTCGGTTCGTCGCGGCTAAGTACA
>DLFY01000269.1:7152-10962 GCA_002482415.1 Phycisphaerales bacterium UBA7708 | reverse complement strand
ATAATCATACCCGTTGGGTATCTCGATTCCGTCGAAATTAAGGACCGTTTCAAATACTCCGCCGCCTGTGCCGCATCCTCCGCGACAGCGAGGCAGTCTTTGCAGGCCGGGTCTGCCTGCTCTATCATGGCCACCAGCGGCCGCCAGAAATCCCGCATCACCACAATCGGCTTATCCGCCGTCTCAAAACGCTTGTGCTTGTGTTCCCACACATACGCCAGCTCCAGCAGCGTTCCCGTTCCGCCGGGCAGCACCAGATAGCCATTACCGATTTCGACCAGTTTTTTCAGCCGCTGGTCGAGGTTTTCGGTTGTTAGTTCCGTGCTGACAAACGCATTGGCTTTCCCGCGTCGAAAGGCCTTGCAGGTCACGCCGAACACCCGGGCTCCCGCCTGGGCCGCACCCTGCGCCGATGCCAGCATTGTGCCGCCGTACCCGCCGTTGGCAATATCAAATCCCGCCGCGGCCAGTGCTCTGCCTGCTTCCACAGCCAGCGTAAACACCGCATCGCCTTCGACGGCCTTACTGGTGCCGAATACCGTAATAATGGGCCTGGTGTTCAAACTCATCGTCGTCCGGCCATCATTTTGGTATAGTGCAGCAGGCCTGCATGCATCAGGATATCCCGATCCCGTGCCGATAAGGTCAGCTTGCCTTTGAAGGCCTTGCCGCTGGTCTTGTTCTCGATTGTGACCTCATCCCGCCCTTGAATCGCCGCCGTCAAATCCGTAATTGCAATCTCGTCGTCGGCATTTATCGTCTCATAATCGGCCGGGTTGGCAAACTCGATCGGCACTATCGCAAAGTTAATCAGGTTCGCCTTGTGAATCCGCTCGATGCTCTTGGCGACAATCGCCCGCACACCCAGGTACATCGGGCACAGTGCCGCATGTTCACGGCTGGAACCCTGTCCATAGCTTTCCCCGGCGATAATCACACCGCAGCGATCCTGAGCTTTCAGCGCCAGTGCCCGCTCCGCAAAGGTCGGCTTGCCTTCCTCATTGAAGCAGTTAAACACATATTTCGAATACAGCGGCACATTGGAGCGATATTTTAGAAACGCCCCGGCCGGCATGATATGGTCGGTCGTAATTTTATCGCCGCATTTGAGCAGCACCTTGCCGTCGAGGTGTTCCGGCAATGCCTTGGGCGACTCCGGCACGACAATCGTCGGCCCGCGGAGCACCTGGGCTGAACCCGATTCCTCCGGCGACAGCGGCGGCAGCAGCATACTGTCATCAATCAGAAATTCACGCGGCACACGAATCTTGGGATATTTAATCCCCATCAACTGCCGCAGGTTGCGCGGATCGGTAATCTCGCCCATAATCGCCGAGGCGACCGCGGTTTCCGGACTGACCAGATAGCACATGTCGTTCTTGGTCCCCGTCCGTCCGGCAAAATTCCGATTGAACGTTCGCAGTGACACCACGCCGTCGGCCGGCGAGAATCCCTGCCCGATACACGGCCCGCAGCCGGATTCGATAATCCGCGAGCCTGCCGCAATCATATCCGCCAAGGCCCCGTNNCAGCATCTCCAGCACCTGCCGGCTGCCCGGCGCCACGCCGAATTCCACCATCGCATCAATCTGCTTGCCGCGCAGCACCTCGGCCACCAGCATCATATCCGTATAGCTCGAATTTGTGCAGCTTCCGACAATCACCTGCCCGATCTTGAGCCCTTCGATATCCCGGATCGCCTGAATATTATCCGGCGACGACGGACACGCCGCCATCGGCACGACTTCCGACAGATTAATCGGAATCACACGTTCATACTCCGCCCCCGGGTCCGCATGAAACGGCTGAAACTCCCGCCCGCGGTCCTGGGCATCCAGAAATGCGTGCGTCAATTCATCACTCGGGAAGATACTGGTCGTGACGCCCAGTTCCGCCCCCATATTGGTAATCGTAGCCCGCTGCGGCACCGTCAGCGTCTTGACGCCGGGCCCGAAATACTCCACCACGCACCCGACATTGCCCTTGGTCGTCAGGATACTCAGCAGCTTTAAAATGACATCCTTGCTCGAGACCCACTCAGGCAGCTTGCCGGTTAGTTCCACGCCGATGACCTTCGGGCACGTCAGATGAAACGGTCCGCCGCCCATCGCCACCGCCACATCCAGCCCGCCGGCACCAATCGCCAGCATCCCCATCCCGCCGCAGGTCGGCGTATGCGAATCGCTGCCCAGCAGCGTCGTTCCGGGCCGGGCGAATCGCTCCAGATGCACCTGGTGACAAATGCCGTTGCCCGGCCGCGAATGCCACGCCGCGTGCTTGGTCGATACCGTCTGCAAATACAGGTGGTCATTATGATTTTCCGACCCAAACTGGGCCATATTATGATCCACATAACTGACCGACACCTCGGTCCTGACCCGCCCGGTTCCCATCATCTCAAACAGCAAAAACGCCGTCGTTCCCGTCGCATCCTGCGTCAGCGTCTGGTCAATGCGAATACCGATGGGGTTGCCCGCCTTCAATTCGCCTTCGACCAAGTGTTTATGTAAAATCTTGTATGTCAATGTCCGATTCATCGTTAAGCCTTTGCAAAGACAAAAGTTACGGTTTTCTTCACGCACTTTGTATTCGATTCTTCTCTTTTCAATTTACCACAGTACCGCCCGAAAAACAACGTTTTTGCACAAAAAACAACGCCTCCAATCCCGACCGCCCACAGTCCCGGCAAAACCGGCATAAATACAAAGAACAAATATTTGTTCTTGATTATTCGCCGCCGGCGACTGTACAATCCGCTCGCGATGGATAAGGTTCCGTACAGATGATGACAACGAATGACCAGCACACGTCTCAAAATGGCGTGGGAGGCATGTTCACCCTGTGCAAGGTCAAAGCAACGTAAGGAGAGCAATAATGTCGAAGTGGGAGTTTTGGGTCATAGGCAGTCTGGTTATAGCAGTTGTCTTATTTGTATCACATCGTCTATTTGCAGCCGCACAGCCTGCGGGAGCTGCCCAGCCGGATAATCAGCCCGACAATGTGGATCTCCGCCCGGCCTTCCAGAAGATGGAGCTGGCCCCCCGGGTTCAGGGCAATCGCAACACCTGCTCGGTCTTTACCGTAGCCGGAGCCATCGAATACGCCTTAGCCAAAAAGCAGGGCAAGCCGACGCGCCTCAGCGTCGAATACCTCAACTGGGCCGCTAATGACCACCTGGCCCAGAAAACCGATGGCGGCTACTTCTCCGACATCTGGAAAGGCTTCATCGACCATGGCGCCTGCCCCGAACAGGACATGCCGTATCAGGATAAATACAATCCCGAACTTGCCCCGGATAAAAAGCTCCGGACGCTGGCCGCCCAGGCACACACCGCCGACCTGCGTCTGCACTGGATCAAGGAATGGAACCCCAACACCGGCCTGACCGACACGCACCTGGCCCAAATCAAACAGGTCCTGGGCCGGCAGTGGCCGGTCTGCGGCGGCTTCCGCTGGCCCAAAAAGCCCGTCTGGACAGACGACGTCCTCAATACCCCGCCTGCCGACGGCGTCATCGACGGCCACAGCGTCCTGCTGGTCGGCTATCGCGACGACCCCCGGCAGCCCGGCGGCGGCATGTTTATCTTCCGTAACTCCAACAATGGCGGTCGCGATGGCTGGATGACCTACGAATACGCCTGCACCTACATGAACGACGCCGTCTGGATCGACTACCCGACCGACGAAAGCCGACCGCGTTTCGCTCCCACGGTCAACGAAATCCTCGGCCCGCAGAGCCTGTTCCCCAAAGGCCGCAACCGCCGCGTCTCCAGCAACGAGCAGCCCGGCTGGCACACCGAAAATCTCGAC
>DLFY01000269.1:0-7108 GCA_002482415.1 Phycisphaerales bacterium UBA7708 | reverse complement strand
AGCCACTCCGGCTGGGTAGGGGAGCTCAACTCCCTGTCGCTGCGCATCTATTACGATGACGACACCGCCCCGGGCGTCGAAGTCCCCGTCGGTGATTTCTTCGCCGTCGGCCACGGCAAACCCGCCGTCGTCAACAGCATCCCCGTCCAGGTCTCGCCCACCGGCTCGCTGACCTGCTACTGGCGGATGCCGTTCCGCAAAAATGCCCGCATCGTCGTCACCAACGACAATCCCGACCGCTCGACCGGCCTGTACTGGCAGGTCGATTGGATGCAGTTTGACGAACTCCCCGCCGAAACGCCGTATTTCTACGCCCGCTATCGCCAGGAATACCCCGCCGTCATGGGGCAGGATTACCTGCTGGCCGACATCGAAGGCTGCGGCTATTACGTCGGCACCGTACTGTCGGTCACACTCGCCCAGGAAAGCTGGTTCGGCGAAGGCGATGATTACTTTTACATCGATGGCGAGCAGGTCCCCAGCCTGCAGGGCACCGGCACCGAAGACTACTTCAACGACGCCTGGGGCTACCGCGTCCGCACCAGCCCCTGGTTCGGCCAGCCCGCATGGCAGGGCGATACCGCCGGCGACAGCGGCGTCTGTTACCGCTGGCACCTGCCCGACCCCGTGTATTTCACCCAATCCCTCAAAGTCGCCATCGAACACAAGGGCAACCTCGAGGTCGCCGAAGACGGCTTCTTCCTCGAACGGCCCGATTTCTTCAGCAGTGTCGCCTTCTGGTATCAGACTGGAAAGCCCAAAACCACCTTCCCGCCGCTGCCGGCCTGGAACGAGCGTCGCGTCCCCTGGCAGCAGCATCACCTGGTTAAAACCTACCGCTTTGCCAAATCCACCGGCAAGGCCGCCGTGGGCGTCGAGGCTCAGGGCTTCTTCGGTGCCCGGCCTGTACTGACCTGGCCCAATACCGAACCTGGCGCCATGCTGACGCTGCCGTTTGAGCTGTCGCAGGCAGGACGCTTTGCCGTCCGGCTGACCGCCGCCTCCGGCCCCGTCAATGGGACTTATGACATCCTGATTGACGACAAGAAGGTCAAAACCGCCGACTTCCGCGCCGCCGAGTCCGGAGAACTGGATTTAGTCCTGGGCACCCATACCCTCGACAAGGGCAAGCATACGATTGCCTTCCGTGCCGCCGACTCCACCGAGAAGGCAGGGCCGCTGGCCGTCGAAATCCTGCGGCTGCTGGCACTGCCTCCCGAGGCCAAACGCGCCGAGAAGACCCATAACGAGGCCCACTATGTCCGTCTTGGCATCGGCCGGGCGATTTACGCCTACCGGCTGGCATTCGATGAAGTGCCCGAGTCGCTGGATATTCTGGTCGAAAAGGGCTTTATGCCCGCCCGCTACCTGAAGGATGAAAACAACCTCCCGCTGAAATCCTGGAAGGAAGGCGACGCCCTCACCGTCGAAAGCCCCGGCAAAGACCACTGGAAAAAATCCTGGACCGGCCTCGACCCCCGCCGCTGATAATGTATTTTGACCCCACCAAACGGGCGACCCTCAGGTCGCCCGTTTTCTTTTTGTCGCAACGGTAGGGGCGGAACTGTGTGTCCGCCCTTTTTGTATTAAAGGATCCACCCCAACCCTTCAATTTGTTCTCTATATTCCTCTAATATAGTTTCCACATCGTTTTGTGGGTCATATGTAAATACAGGTTCTCCGCTCTCAAAGGGCATATAGGCGGTGGCTGTATCTGATGCTAAGGCTTCAAGGTTTTCTCGCAATTCATCAATCGAGTTGCTTTCAATATAATGGTCGCTATGTATATCGTAGAATTTGACCGAATTTACTTGCCAGTCAGCATTTTGCATCGCACTCTGGAGAGCTTCTTTTGCTTCATCTTCCCAAAAAAGGGTGTGATCGTCACTTACATAGAATAAGTCTTTTATTTTTTCTAATAGTTCTTCCTTTGCCGTTTCGTAATCATTAATAATTCGCTGGGGAATCGTACGATTATGAGCAATGCAATTTCGCAATTTTTCGATAGGATCGACTAAAGTTTTAAGGCTTGCCAAAAAATCGGAATAGGTTTCATTTTGAATAGGTTTTGATGTCAACATCTGCCTAAAAGATTGATAATCTGTAGTCTGTTCAACTATTTGAATCAAATCTGTAACTTTATTTGGTATTTTTCTTTCATTTAATCTTGAGTAGTGACTAAATAGTAAATAAAAGAACTCATTTTCCCATTGCGACTGAAATTGTTCTGTCTGATTATCATCTAATGGCTTTATAGATATGTCCCTTAACAGATTATAATAATTCCGTTTATATTCATCGATGAAAACAAAGGACAATGCCTCCCTCAATCGCATCTCGATTTCAAAAATCTCGTCAGCATATATTTTATTACACGCTTTTAAGTATGGGTCATATAATTTCAAAAGATGCACAATTCCGCTATCTACTCCAGAGATAATTTCAGTACAAAACTCTTTTACGATTCTGCCCCCAATAGCAATATCGTCTGTGTCAAAATCAACCGTAATTCTGCATAGTTTCATTTTTTCTTTTTTATGACTCTTCATCCCTCGTATTTCAATTGCAGACATTAAATCTTCATGCGAGGGGGGCTCTTTATAATTGTCATCATAAGCCTTTGCGAGACATATTTGGCAATACTGAACAATGTCTACATTTTCCAGAGAAAGTATTATAAAATCGACTTTCATGTTTTTATCCAATTACTCATAGCAAGTGATCACTTTCATCTCAAATATATTTATTGCTTTCAGCCACAACATTTCAGCCTCTGTTCGCAGTCGATTAGCCAAAGCAATATTATGCCGTACGCAGGTTACAATTTCCGATTGAACGGTCGGCTCTATTTCGGGGAATGGTATATTTTGAAAGTCATCTGCATCCAGGCGATAGCGACTTGGTGTTCCTCCACGACACTTAGAGTACATTAAATCGCGATAAAAAGTAGTCCTCAACGCCCATACGATAGTTTCGGGATACCAATCAGAATGACAACGAAGAACTAAAAATTCACTTGAAGCTACTGTCCTACGTTTTAGTTGTGGGCAAATTACAATTTTGCGATTTAAAATTGTTGGCCCAAGACGAGCTAATAAAACATCGCCTTCTTCAACTTCAAAAAAAGTCCCTTGAATATCTTTTCCTATTTCGGTACGTATAGTATCAATTCCAAGGGGATTTGGCGAAATATCATCTATTCTAATCCAATCCCATTCTGTGTCTGAAGATATCTTAGAGGGAGATATTTTACTTTTAGATATCCAGACTTTTTTGGATATTGGTTCCCAGTTGGAATAATTGTTGTTGCTATTGTTGCGATATCGTTCTACATTTAATGGATTATTGTGCAATTGTTGTAATTTTACAGCAAAATAATGTCTGTTCTGATTTGTCTGATTGTTTATCCCCAATTTTGATAAAATTAAGTTTTCAATCTCGCCTAAAAATACATTTGCCTGTTCAAGCTTGTGTCTGCGTAATCCTTGTGACCGTTCTATTATTTTAATTAGCCTTTTCTGAACTGATAAATCTGGAAGAGGAATTAACACATTGTCAACCTCGTCTGGCGTAATGGCGGGGTAATTTCCTCCGCTACTTCTTTGCAAAAATTGCTGTAACACAATTGACGATCTTAGTACATTGATAAGGTATTCTTTGTCTACATCTTTAATTTTTAATCTTCGCAGAACGGCAAAGCCTGTGGATGCTATATATCCGTCATGTTCCTTTTTTATACATGCAATAGCTCCTCGATGTGGGCGGGTTGTAGAAACAATAATGTCATTTTCACGAACAATCATTCGTGCGCGACTAGGCGCATTTTTAAGTGAAACGTTTTCAGTGCTATAATTACCATTTCCAAGTCCGACTGCAGATATTTCTATATAAGGAAACTCCTCTCCGAAAAGAGTGGGTCCCTGGTCCCATGTTTCACTCGCCTGCTCGACTATATCACCGAGCCGCATGTGTTTAGTCTTTTTTATTTTTTGTAATAACAATCTAAACTTAGGCAAATAAAAATGCGCATCGATCCTAGAGTACATTTCCCCCCGTCGGACGGCAAAACATTGCAATACATCTTGTCCGGCGGGGCTTACACAAAAAAAGGTTCTGGATTACTTTCAAAAGCCCGATATTGCTCCAACACCTCATCAAGCTGATTTTCACATTGACGTCCGGTGGCGTCATATCCAATCAATTCTGGTGCCGCCATGAAGATGGCCTCATTATCATCCGGCTTTTCGTCTTCTTTGCGTTTTCGCAAAAAAACGATACTGGCTTTTACACCTGCCCCATAATGCGCAAACGCCGTCTGTGGCAGACTTACTACTGCCAGCAATTGAAATCGTTCCAAAATAAAATCGCGGACATATTGCAGCGACGAATTGGTTAAAATTCCGTCCGGCAGAACCACCGCCGCTCGTCCTGTGCCGGGCTTAAGAAACTGCCATATTCGCTCCAAAAACAAAATTTCGGTTTTTTGATTGTTGCGGGTCTTTTTTTCTCCTTTGCTATCCGCCTGTTTGCCTAAATCGTAGTCACCCAGGTAATGTCGCTCAGTCGCTTTGACTTGTGCACCAAATGGTGGATTCGTTAGGATCAAATCAAATTTGTTTTTGCCAAAACCACGGTTAATCTCGTTGATTCGCTGCATTCTGTCCAATGCATCAGTCCCGATAACATTACTGTGGCCGTCATCATGAAGAATCATGTTCATCTTGGCAACGCGAGCAATTTCTTCATTGATTTCAATGCCGAATAAATGCGTTTTAGCGAAATCGTGCCAATGCTGAAAATGCTCTTTTGTATCGGGTTTATGATATTCTGATGCTTCCTGCCGAACAGCATCCAGCGCATGAAGCAGAAAGCCTCCACTGCCGCAGGCAGGATCAAGCACGAGGTCATCATTTGTCGGCTTTAATAGTTGCACGGCAAAATCAATGATTGGACGAGGTGTAAAATACTGCCCGAAATCTCCTTTGAAAAATCCGTCCATGAATTGTTCAAATGCCAGTCCCTTAGTGTCTAAATCAGTCTTAGATAGACTGATGCTTTCCAAGTGGGAAACAATAGTACGTAGAGTGGCATCGTCGATTTTTATCGTTTCAGTGAATACATCTGGATCTTTGACTTTTTCTTTTTCATAAAGAGCTTTGATGCGTTCAGCAAGCTTGCGATTAGGTTCACGTGTTTTGATCTGGAATTCGTAAGGCTCACCCTTTTTACGCTTTGCATTTTCATCGCTGATTTTCACGAAGATAATCTTGCACAACTCACCAAAAGCTGTTGGTGGAGATAATTTCCCGCCACCCCATAGCGTTTGGTGGCATTTTTTTATGGCTCCGATGAGCTCTTCTCGTTTAACAGGCTCGATATCTAATGATCCGCCTTTATGGTATTTAAATTCTTCAGGTGCTCCGTATTGAACGGGCAAATCAGCGACAATATTTTTTTCGCGTTCCATTGCCCCATATTTGTCGGAAAAATCAAGAAAACGTCGTGTTGCTCCGGCAACTACACCCACATAGCTTGCTCGTAGCTTTGCCCATGTACCGTTACCGCAGACTTGCTCGACTGCCTGGTTAAATTCCGCATCAGTGATACCGTCTCGTTTGCATTCAATTACCGCATACGGGCGTGTTCGATCATCATCACAAAAAACAACCAAATCAGCCGCATCTTTTGGTGTGCGGTCTGGTATTGTGATTTCAATCCCGATTCGGGTTGGTTCGTAGTTATAACGATAAATCAGCTCTGCCCAAAACTCTGCTCGTACTTTTTCTTCCGGGTCGCTAAATCGTTCATTGTGATTAACTGCGATATAAACAATACGTTGTGTTTTGCCCTCGCCGGTTATTTTTACATGACCATCCGATAAAGCCTTAGCAAAGAAACGAGAATATTGTGTTTCAGACATTTAATGACTCCCTTATCTATGGAACTACCTGCACAGTAGCCTTTTATATTTTTTAAAATTATACTTTTTCCCTCTATAATCTCAACTCTAAAAAACTTCTCCGGCCCTTAACTTCTTATTCAGGCTGTGAAAAAACAAACCGCTTTTTGATGATGCACGATAATTATAGTCACCCCTCCCGGGTTTGACAACCCCCAATTTCCCCCAAATCGGCCTATCTCCCTCTTTTATTTTGGAATGAAAAGATGCGAACAGGAAATGAGCAATCCTTCATGCTTGCTAAATGCAATTAAGATAATTTACAATATACAATGTACAATATAAAATCCCACCTCCCTGTATACCTGTATACCTATATACTTGTATACTTTTAGCCGTATCCTTTTAGCTTGTCTTCACCAGCTTCTCAATCCTCTGCGACAACTCCATCAGCCAGGCTTCGTCGCCGCCTCGGACTTCGGGGGTCAGGAAGTCGCGGTAGCCGATCTCGTTCAGTGCGGCGCTGACCTGCTTCCAGTTCACATCGCCATCGCCCAGATCGGCCCATTTATACCCATCGCGTTTGAAGTCCTTCAGATGCACCTTGGCGATCCGCTTGCCCAGCGTGCGAATCCAGTCCTGCGAAAACCCATAAATAATGACGTTGCCCACATCGAAATAGGCCTTCACCCAGGGGCTGTCCAACTCATCGATATATCGCGCGAACTCCAGCGGACTGAGCAGGAACTTGTTCCACACGTTCTCCACGGCGATGACCACCTCCAGCTCTTTGGCCAGCGGGATCAGCTTGCGAATCAGCGCCTGCGAATCCCGGTACGCGTCCCCATAGGCATAGTCGTCCGTCACCCGGCTGGGCACCATCAGCACCGCACCAGCCCCCATTGCCTTGGCACAGCGCAGGGCGTGCTCCATCTCCGCGACCGCCTTCTTTGCCACGTCGTCCTTGTTCAAATACGGCGGCCACCAGCCGTACAGCACGCTGTGAATCGTAATGCCCGCCTCACTCGCCGCGTCGGCCTGCTTTTTGCACGCCTCCAGCGTTTCCAGCGGCACAGCCTCAACGCCGGTGTAGCCGCAGCGTTTAGCCAGCTTGAATTTGTCCACATCCGACAAATCCCCCGGCAGCATCTGAATCTGCACCGCCTTGAGCAGGGGACGGCCGGTGCTGGCTTCTTCGGCGGCTGCGGG